>JBAXND010000001.1 GCA_037133915.1 Bacteroidota bacterium | reverse complement strand
GCTAAACGACTAAACAGCTAAACCGTTTTTCACGCGAAGACGCAAAGGCGCAAAGGAGAATTACAAACAACTTGTAAATCCTGATATCTGTTTTTATTCCTGCAACATCGGACTTGCCGAAGGCTGCCAATCTGGCTTGAATCTATTTTTCATTTGTCATGATAAATAATTTCTAATTTTATAACATCCTAATATTGAGTTGTTTAAAAAAATATTGCAATAATTTTGCAGAATTTTTGATGAGAAGATGCAATAAAAACAACAATTCACGTCCTGATAAGTATGAAGCACGATATTCCGAGGCAGCGTTCTTTGAAAAGTTTTTTTGAGTGGAATTACCTCAAGTTAAAAAACTATGCACGGATGCAAATGGGGGGTTCGGCTTATGAAGCAGATGCTGAAGATATATTACAGGATGTTGCAGAGAGCATGTTCGCACGTCAGGATCCGGACTCGGCGATAAGTAATCTGGCTGCTTATATTTACAGTGCCATTCGTAACCGCATTACCGACAGGCGCAGGAAGAAGAAAAATGAAATTCCTGTTGGTGATTTTACTGATGAACACGGCAACGACCGTTTTGTGTTTGTGCCTGATGACGCGCCATTGGAAGCCATCATAGACGGCATGGACGATTTGCCGCCTGTTGATTTGTACAAAGCACTTTCAATGCTTTCATCCGAAGAACAGGAGCTCATTATAGAAAACAGCTTCAACGGACGCACCTTCGCCGAGTTGTCGGAGGCCTGGGGCATTTCGCAGGGAACACTTCTATCGAGGAAATACCGGGCGCTTCAGAAATTACATAAAATACTAAAAACATAAACTGATTAACCTAAAAGGAGATTAACACATGGAATCAAATTGCGGATGCAAAAAAAGACACCCTTTTCTTACCGTTCTTAAATTTATAGGATTCGGAATACTGGGTACAGTGGGCGTAGCCATTTTTGGCTTTATTTTCGGATATTTTGTAATGCTGTTATGGAACTGGCTGATGCCTGCCATATTCGGACTGGGACTCATCACCTTCTGGCAGGCTTTCGGGCTGGTAGTTTTAGGACGGCTGCTGTTCGGCCGACTGAGCCCGCCATGGCATAAAAAACCCCATAATCATTTTCAGCATTATCACCGTCAGGGTAACTGCGGCGACAAACGCGAAGAATGGAAAAAATGGCGCCATTACGGCAATTACTGGAAAGAAGAAGGTGAGCAATCATTCAACGAATATGTGAAGAAAAAAGAAGACGGGGCAGAATCAAACCCTGTATAACCTCAATCCGACGTTATAAAAAGGGATGATTCGATTCACTATTTAGTGTGAGTGCGATACACAAAAAAGCCCGTCGGCGCAGTTTGCTGACGGGCTTTTAATTTTATTGTTCTTGTACTATGAATCCATATAGGAATTTAAGGTCTGCTTTTTCAGGTGATTCTTGAATTCCAGTGAGAGCTTATTGGCAATGCCTCCCATCAGACACTTGTCGAATGGGCACACCTGTTTTTCCATCGGACAGCCTTCAACCTGTATCTGCCCTTCAATAGATTCATATATTTCAAGCAAATTGATTTTACCGGCAGATCGTCCCAGCACAAAGCCGCCGGTTGGTCCCCGTGTTGATTTAATCAGATTCTGCTTCACCAGGCGCTGCATCACTTTTGCAATATGATTTTTTGATGCACCGGTTTTTTCAGCGAGCAAATTCACATTTATATTTTTTTCTGAGCGAGCTATAAGCACCATTGCGTGAACCGCGATGGAGGCAGCTTCAGACATTGAAACAATCTTAGACATAAAAACAATTTACTGATATTTCTACTTTTGTGAATCGAAATTCTTTTCGAAATTCTTAACTGCCTGGCTGATTATCCAAGTGCAAACAAGGATGAAAACAGGCCAGGAGATGTACCATAAAATAGATGATAATGCGGTTCCGTACATACGCTTATTCTTTAATTTTTATAATAGATACTAATATACATGATCATTGTCCTTCATTTCGGCTTTGTCAATCTTTTTGCGGTCGATAGCCCTCCATGCAAAGAAAATATAGGCGAGCACAAATGGCACCAGCAGCGAAACATAAGACATCACCGTAAGTGTGTACTGACTGGATGAGCTGTTCAGTATGGTAAGTGAACTCTGCAGATTGCCTGTCGAAGGATAGAAGGAAGTGTGATTCAGCCCGGCAATAAGCAACAGAGCAAAAACGGTGAGTACCGTACCCAATCCGGAGAACCATATGCCTTTGGTACTTTTTTTGAACCATGCCATAATAATTCCCACCAGAACAGCCACAACACCCAGCAGAAATATCACAAGCACAATGGGCATCTCGATTAAATTCATCAGATATTTATTTGCAACGAGGCTCACAACCTGAGTTTGCGAATCATATGCAAAACCATCGCGCCATAGAAGCATACCAACAAACGTAAGAAATACGGGCAGGAAGAATAAAGTATTTATCATAACCTGTTTACGGGCGCCCATAAATAGACCTTCATCGTCGATACTGTTCATAATATAAAGTGCACCCAGAATACGCGATAGAAAAAACACAGTAAATCCGAGCAGCACATTTTGAACATTAAAAACAGCTTCCACCCCGCGGAACGGGCTGTTCCAGATTACGCTGTTAGCATCGTTCAAACTAAAATCAGAGCCCGTGAAAAAAGTACCCACGGCTGCGCCAATAAGGAAAACGCCGAGACTTCCATTAATATAGAGGAAGGTTTCGTAGGTGCGTGGGCCGAGAAAATTTCCTTTCTTCCGTCTGAATTCAAAGGATACTGCCTGAATTGTAAAGCAGAACAGTATAGCCATCCATGCCCAGTAGGCGCCACCGAAACTGGTTGAATAGAATTTTGGAAATGCCGCGAACATAGCCCCACCAAATGTAACAAGTGTGGTGAATGTAAATTCCCATTTGCGCCCGACGGCGTTCAGGATCATTGTTTTTTCTTCCTCATTGCGTGCAATGCCAATGAGGGTTTGTCCGCCTTGAACAAACATAAGGAATACCAGCAGTGCGCCTAACAGCGAAGCAATAATCCACCAGTATTGCTGAAGGAATAAATATGTGCAGTTTTCAAACATTGTCGCCTCCTTTCGGTCCTGATTTGATTGCAGTTAACATGATTTTTATTTCGGCTATAAGTAATGCTGTAAACAGAGCAGCAAACAGAAAGAATGTAATCATAACCGAAGTGCTTCCGATATTAGTTGTTGACACGGCTGTTGGAAGTAAATCCTGAATTGCCCAGGGCTGCCTGCCAACCTCAGCCACAATCCAGCCTGCCTGCGAAGCAATAAACCCAAGCGGGAACGTCCACATAATTATCCGCAGCAGCAGTCTTTTTGAATCGATTTTATTTTTCACAATTAAACTCAAGGCAACAACAAACAGAAGAATAAAGAACACACCGAATATTACCATAATGTGGAAGCTGTAAAATACCATTGGGACATTTGGAATAACGCTGGCGGGATCTTTAAGATATCCGAAACCCATATAACGATAATGAGCTTGAAAAACATTAAGCGTAGAGTCGACCACAGCAGTATTACCTTCTTTTTTAGCCTTTTTGTAGGCAGCCAGCGCTCTGATGGCAATTTTTCCTTTGGCAATTTTATCGGACGTCGGCTCAATTTTATTTTCTTTGTTTCCTTCCACTAAATCGAGTCGTCCGGGAACAAAGGAATTTGCATTGTGATAGGCAAGAACAGAGAGCAATTTAGGAACTTCCCATTTAAATAAAAAATCATCGTTATCGCCATCCAGATCTTTTTTATCAGAATTAAGTATGCCGAATAAAACCAGACCTGTGCCATTACTTCCTTTTCGGAGACCTTCCATTGCTGCTAGTTTGGCCGGTTGTTTCTGAGCTACCATATAAGCAGAACCATCACCGGTAACAGCTGTAAACAATGATGCAAGCAAACCAAAAATTCCGGCAACAAGCATACTTTTTTTTGCAAACGGAATTTCTCTTTTCTTCAGCATAAACCATGCACTTACCATCATGATGAACAGTGCTGCAAGCACGTATGCGCTGGAAATTGTGTGAAGAAATTTATTGACGGCAACGGGAGAAAGCAACACTGCCCAAAAGTCGAGCATTTCGCTGCGACCCGTCACGGGGTTGAAATGCATACCTACAGGGTACTGCATCCATGAGTTTGCAACGAGTATCCATAGAGCAGAGATGTTTGCACCGAAAGCCGTAAGCCAGGTGCTCGCAAGATGGAATTTTTTGCTCACCTTGCTCCATCCGAAGAACATGATGGCGATAAATGTCGATTCGAGGAAAAAGGCCATGATTCCTTCAATAGCGAGTGGTGCACCGAAAATATCGCCCACATACCATGAATAATTAGACCAGTTTGTTCCGAATTCGAATTCCATGATGAGTCCGGTAGCAATGCCAATGGCAAAGTTGATACCGAAAAGTTTCATCCAGAATTGAGTAATCCTTTTCCACTCAGGGTTGCCTGTACGCACATAAATGGTTTCCATGATGGCTATCATAAAACCCATTCCCAATGTGAGCGGCACGAAAATCCAGTGATACATAGCCGTGAGTGCAAACTGCGCCCGCGACCAGTCGATCAATGATAAATCGGCGTGTTCAAACATAATAATTGCTTTTTGGTTTTACTTTGATTCTTTAGTTAGTTGTTCAATCACATAATTTCCACGCTCATTGTCATTACTGAAATTTGATTTTAAAAAATCGTGGAAGAAAAACATCTTTAATATAATGAACATAATAAACAGTTTGATAGCAATTACAAGAAACAGCTTTCGTCCTGTAGATGAATTGCGTATCCCTTCGTAATAGAACAAGAACACTTTTTTTGCTATGTTTCCTATACCCTTCATTTTTGTTTACAGTTAACCGACCAGAATTTTTTTGAAGCTTTGTCTCCCCTGTCTGCAGCATATTTGAAAGCAGCACAGCCTTCGCGTTTCCGCCCCATGCTGATTTTAGCCAGACCCATATTATAATAGGCGTCCAGAGCATCGGGCTGCAGCGTAATTACTTTTTCATAATCAGCCACCGCTTTATCAAACTGGCCCAAATCGTCGTACAGAAAAGCACGGTTAAAATAGGCGTCAATATAATTTGCATCGGCAGCAATTGCCTTCGTATAATCATTAATAGCAAGTTCGGGTTTACTGATAAGGTCATAATCATATGCCCTGTAATACCAGGCCTTTGCATTGGTGGTATCAACGAGCAACACCTTGGTGTAGCAAAAAATAGCCGCTTCCAGTTCTTCCATTTTATCATACAGATTTGCCAAATAATAATTAGCGCTGGTGCTGTATGGATAAAAACTCAGGTACTTTTTAAAATCCTTTTCGGCCAGTGTATCGGCATTCATTTTTTCATAAATCACGGCTCTTCTGTACCATGCGGAAGCCAGGTCGGGGTTCAGCTTTATGGCTTTGTCAAGATCGACCAATGCGAGTTTAATTTTGCCCAGCTGATCGTATATCATTCCCCTGTTCAAGTAGGCGTTTGCATCATCAGGCTGAAGAAAAATAACCTGATTATAATCTGTCAGGGCTTCCTCAATCTTGTTGAGTTTATCATAGCAAATGGCACGGTTGAACCATGCGTCGGCATAGTCAGGCTTTGCTGCGATTACTTTCGTATAATCATCAAGCGCTCCGGCAAAGTCATTTTTCTGGAATTTTTGAAATGCAGAAACAAAGTACTCATCCGCCGTTTGGGCCTGAATTGATATTGAAAATAAAAACGAAAATAGCAGGAAGTAAATTTTTCTCATACTACGGTTTATGTTCTCACAAACATAAGAAATATTTTCAATTCAGTAACGTAATACTTAAATTACCATCCTGATAAAAATCACAATCATCATAGGTTCAGTAGCTGTGTATAAAAATGGGAATAATGGCGATGTGTAAATAATAATTATAATTTTGTGAAAATGACAACACCATGGAAATTTCGGATATTATCAATCAGCTTGGAGAAGAACGTAATCTGTATTTCAATTCGGTAGCGCCGCCAGTCATGCAGTCCAGTAACTTCTGTTTCGGCAGCGTTGAGGAAATGCGGGCCAACATTCACCGTGAATTTGACGTCCCGTTTTATACGCGTGGAAATAACCCAACAGTTCAAATGCTTCGTAAAAAAATTGCAGCACTTGAACATGCCGATGATGCACTGATAACATCAAGCGGATGTGCCGCCATTACGGCTGCTGTGGTATCAAATGTAAGCAGTGGCGACCATGTAATTTGCGTAAAGAACTGCTATAGCTGGACACACACGCTTCTGTCTGTTATACTTGCCCGCTTCGGTGTTCAATCTACATTTGTTGATGGCTGCAATATTGAGAATTTCAAAAATGCCATTCGCCCCGAAACACGTCTGATTTATCTCGAAAGTCCTACATCGTTTCTGTTTGAATTGCAGGATATAAAGGCTATCGCTGAATTAGCCGCCTCCCACAAAATAATTACGGTCATTGATAACAGTTACGCTACGCCTTTGTTTCAAAATCCGATTAGCCTGGGCATTGACATTGTGATACACTCGGCATCAAAATATCTGGGCGGGCACAGCGACCTCGTGGCCGGAGTTATCTGCAGCAACACCGATATGATTAAGAAAATATTTGCGACGGAATACATGACATTCGGCGGAATTATTTCACCCGAAAATGCCTGGCTGATGCTTCGGGGTTTACGCACGCTTCCGTTGCGCATGCAGCAGGCGGCGAGTACAGCAAAAATCCTGACTGAATTTCTGGAGAAGCATCCGAAGGTTTCTAAAGTATTCCATCCATTCAGTGAAAGTCATCCTCAATTTGAACTTGCGCTGAAACAAATGAAAAATGCGAGCAGCCTGTTCTCTGTAATTCTGAAAACAGACGAGATTGAAAAAATTGACCTCTTCTGCAATTCACTGAAACGATTTCTGCTTGCCTGTTCATGGGGCGGACATGAGTCGCTGGTGTTTCCGGCATCGGTTCTGTACTCATCAAACAATAACAACAAAACGAATTTGCCGATAAACCTTGTTCGTATTTATGCAGGGCTTGAAGAACCTCAATTATTGATAGAAGACCTTGACAGAGCCCTTGACGCGATTTAAGTCATTGCAGTACAATTCTTTATCCCATTTATTAATGTCTTTGCAGGTATAAAAAAACGGGCGATCTAAAAAGACCGCCCGTTTCATTTTCAACACAGCAAACTAGTTTGCAGGTTGTCCTTGTGGTATCTGAATATACTGACTAAGCATAGCCTCCACTTTTTTATGAAGGTCGGCCTGCTTGTATTTTTCGGTAATGCTCCATACAGCCTGCAGCACCTGAACACCCTGTTCTGTTTCTTCCTGAAGCGCTTTGGCACGTTCGGGATCCAGACTGAAATAATATTCCAGATTGTTCTGATAGATATCGGCAATGCGGCCCATCATTTCATTGCCCTTGGCAAATTCGCCCAACTGATAGTACATTTCGCCGTAGCCAATCATATACATATCGTAAGCAACCGCTCTGTCGGGGAAGGCTTCGATACCTTTATCAAGCGCTTTGATGGCTTTGGTTTTCTGACCTTCTATAAGCAACGCCTGACCTAAACGTGCATAGTTATTACGCAGGAACTGCGCCATGCCGAAGCTTTCTTTATCAACATACACATGCGGGTCGTTCAGATTTCCGAATTTAAATTCGTTCATCATCACATCATACGAACGTTTCGTGAGAATACCGTTACTGCGTTTGGCATCTGCCTTCACCGGGATAAATTTATACACGCAGCCTTCCATGTAGCAGTAATCTTCTATATCAAGAAAATCTTTTACGCTCGAAGGGCTTGCAAAGTAAACAGGACGGCTCCAGTCGTTGCTTGCCAGAAAATCGAGCAGCATCAGGTCATTTTTATAAAGTGTATTTTTCTTAATCGTGACAGGGATAAACTTCACTACCTGATCTGCCATTTCACGCGGAACAAGACCACTGCTTACCACCTTGGCCGAATCAACCGGGATGTAGAAGGTTTTGGTCGGGAAAAAAGCTACATTTTTACCATCCTGCAATTTCACCCTTGAATCTTCACGACCGCTGTTGATGAATTTTATCAGCTGCTGAATGCTCATGCTTCCTTTGAACCCGTTATCATAATAAGGTACAAAATCGTTGGTGCCATTGGTGTATTTATCAGAAGGAATTGTAAACGGCAGTGGCTTCGATTTGTAAATATTATTGAACAATTGATGTATGTACCAATCGCCCGATGCCAGTGTAAAATTCACAACCCTTACGTCGGTGCGGAAGTCTTCAACTTCCTGAGCATACCAAAGCGGGAAGGTATCATTGTCGCCGTTTGTAATAAGAATTGAATTCGGCGAACACGACATCAGGTAGTCCATTGCAAAATCACGACAGGCATATTTTCCGGAGCGGTCGTGATCATTCCATTCTTCTTTGGCCATGATACCCGGCACCAGAATAAGACAAGCCAGTGTAACGATAAACACGGAAAGCATCTGCGGAACTTTTTTACTGAGCAGCTTCCATAAGCCCACAACGCCAAAGCCAATCCAAATGCAGAATGCATAGAACGATCCGGCATAGGCATAATCGCGCTCACGCGGCTGATAAGGAACCGGATTGAGATAAACGATAATAGCCATGCCTGTCAGCAGGAAGAATAAGGAAACCACCCAGGCATCCTTTTTATCTTTTTTCCATTGATAGAACAAACCCACAAGACCAAGCAGGAATGGAAGGAAATACAAGGTATTTCTTGCTTTGTTACTGGTCAGTTTTTCCGGAAGTTTATCCTGGTTTCCCAGACGTGAATCTATAAAAGGAATCCCACTGAGCCAGTTGCCATTCATAACATCACGATTTCCTTTTTCATCAAGCGTGAATCCCTGAAAATCGTTCTGCCTTCCGACAAAGTTCCACATAAAATAACGCCAGTACTGACTTCCGAGCTGGTACCCGAAAAAGAACTCGAGGTTTTCACCAAAGGTCGGAGGACGATTGGGCTTAACACCCGTCCACGCGGTATATCCCTTGACATGTTTATCCTGATCGCTCCACATACGCGGGAAAAGACCACAGTTATTGGGATCGTATACGTATTTTATTTTCGCGTTGGTGCGAACATATTTTTTATCGCCGCGGATATAATTATAACCAACTTCTTTTGAATCTATTACTTTGGCATTAAAATACTGACCGTATAAAACAGGCCAGTCGCCGTATTGATCACGATTCAAATAATTCAGCAGGCTGATGGCATCTTCAGGAGAGTTTTCATTAATCGGAGTATTTGCGTTCGCCCTGATAACGAGCGCCACAAAAGAAGAATAGCCGATAAGGATAAACGTGAAACATAATATTGCTGTATGCAGAAATGTCTTTGAATATTTCTTTGAGAAAAATAAACCGCCTACGATGATAGCAATAAGAAATACAAAGAAGATGATTGTGCCCGAGTTGAAAGGCATACCAACGGTGTTGATGAAGAACAGCTCAAAATATCCTGCCATTTTTACCGTCCAGGGAATGATGCCGACCTGAATGAAACCCAGTATCGCAAGGCAGGCAATAAGTGCGTACACAAAATTGCGTCTCGACTGCTTTACTTTTCTGAAATAATAAATGAAGGTAAGAGCGGGAATCGTAAGCAGGTTCAGCAAGTGAACACCAATGGCGAGTCCCATTAAAAATGCAATCAACACGATGTAACGATTCGAATACTTTTCGTCGGCCGCGACCTCCCACTTCAGCATCAGCCAGAAAACAATGGCTGTGAAAAAGGCTGATGTAGCGTACACCTCACCTTCAACTGCCGAAAACCAGAATGAATCGGTAAATGTACAGGCCAGCGCTCCGACCAATCCCGCGCCAAGTACGATGTATGCTTCGGGAAGCGACATTTCCTTGGTTTTGGTGAACATTTTTTTTGCAAGTGCCGTGATGGTCCAGAACAGAAATAAGATACTGAAACCACTCATCAGTGCAGACATAATGTTAACCATCATCGCAACATTGGCGGTATTGCCGAATGCAAACAGTGAGAATACCCTGCCAAGCATCTGAAAGAACGGTGCACCGGGAGGGTGACCAACTTCAAGTTTAAATGCAGTGGAAACATACTCCCCACAATCCCACCAGCTTGCCGTTGGCTCTATCGTGAGCAGGTAAACGGTGGATGCTACGAGAAAAACAATCCAACCAAGCAGATTGTTCATCTTTGAAAAATCTTTAACTAGTTTCATAGTCATTAATATATAAGGTAATTTCAGGTCAGCGAAATTAGTCATTTGACATTAAAAACCTATACATTTGTTCAAAATTTAATCAGAGTAAACGATTTAAACCGACCTTGATGATTGCTTTCAGCCACAGGCTGTCAATACTTTCGAAATATATCAAATACCGGCTTACCGCATCGGACAAATTTGATATTCACTCACCATTTATTTATGATTTTTACACCCGGGTTGTATCTGACGAAACAAAATATAAGGGTTATAAAAACGGTGAGGATGCTCGGCTAAGAATGTTGTCTGATGAGCGCATTATTGAAGTTACGGACTATGGCACCGGCGGACGCGAATTAAAAGGACAACAGCGCAAAGTAAGAGATATCGCACGAAAGTACGCGTGCAACAAAAAAGATGGGGCACTACTTTTCCGTATTACTCAATGGAGAAAACCGGAAAGTATAATAGAACTGGGGACTTCTGTCGGCATCGGGAGTGCGCATCTTAAATCTGGAAATCAGCAGAGTAAACTTATTACTATCGAAGGCTGCCCGAACACAGCAGCCGTGGCTGCAGAAAATTTCAGACTATCTGATTTGGATATTACAGTAATTGTCGGGAATATTGATGACACACTTGAACAGGCCATAAATTTATGCCGTAACAAAATCAATCTCGTGTATTTTGATGGCAATCACACCAAAGAAGCGACCATTTCATATTTCTGCAAATGCCGCGATGCCGCAAGTGAAAATGCGATTTTTGTTTTTGGAGATATTCACTGGTCGGCAGGAATGGAGGAAGCCTGGGATGAAATAAAAAAAGATTCCGCCGTTAAGGTAACTATCGATCTTTTTCATCTTGGAATTGTGTTTTTTAGCGCTGATTTATCCAAACAGGATTTTGTGTTGAAATACTAAGCAGTGGCGTTCACCCATTTTTTTTACCTTTGCTTTCTTAACAGCCCTTATCAAAATATTTTTTTGAGAGCGAGTGGCGATTATAAATACACAGGAAAATGAATTACGATATTATTGTTATTGGAAGCGGTCCGGGCGGTTATGTTGCTGCTATCCGCGCCTCACAGCTTGGCCTGAGCGTTGCAGTTGTTGAACGTGCCGAAACAGGCGGTATTTGCCTTAACTGGGGATGCATTCCCACAAAAGCACTTCTTAAAAGCGCACAGGTTTTCAATTATACAAAACACCTTTCCGATTACGGAATTACACTCAACGGAAGCATAACACCTGATTTCACAGCTATCGTCCAGCGCAGCAGAGCCGTTGCCGACGGCATGAGCAAAGGAATACAATACCTTTTCAAAAAAAATAAAATTGAAATTATCAAAGGTTCCGCAAAAATAAAACCCGGCAAAATTGTTGAAGTTACTGATGAGAACGGTACAATCACCGATTATTCAACAAAACACATCATACTTGCCACCGGCGCCAGATCACGCGAATTGCCGCATCTGAAAATTGACGGTAAAAAAATAATCGGCTACCGACAGGCCATGACATTGCCGGCAATGCCAAAATCAATGGTCGTTGTCGGTTCGGGTGCCATAGGTTCTGAATTTGCTTATTTCTATAGATCAATGGGAACCGAAGTCACTCTGATAGAAGTGTTGCCAAATATAGTCCCCATTGAAGACGAAGACGTTTCAAAACAACTGGAGCGCTCCTTCAAAAAAATCGGAATGAAAATTCATACATCTTCATCCGTTGAAGCGGTTGACACTTCGGGCGAACAGTGCAAGGTAACCGTTAAAACACCAAAAGGTGAGATAATAATTGAAAGCGAAATAGTGCTTTCGGCTGTTGGTATTTCAACAAATATTGAAAACATTGGTCTTGAAGAAACCGGCATAGCCGTTGAAAAAGGCAAGGTTGCCGTTGACGATTTTTATCGCACCAATATCGACGGGTATTATGCTATTGGTGATATTGTCCATGGTCCGGCACTGGCACATGTAGCATCGCACGAAGGCATTATCTGTGTCGAAAAAATTGCCGGCAAAGAGCCGGAATCCATGGATTATAATAACATTCCGGGATGTACCTATACAGTTCCCGAAATTGCTTCAGTGGGCATGACAGAAAAAGCAGCGAAGGACGCGGGTATCGAGATAAAAGTCGGGAAGTTTCCTTTCACAGCATCCGGAAAAGCCAGCGCTTCAGGCGCCCGCGATGGCTTTGTAAAACTCATTTTTGATGCAAAATACGGAGAGCTGTTGGGCGCTCACCTCATCGGTGAAAACGTTACCGAGATGATTGCTGAACTGGTGCTTGCACGAAAACTCGAAACCACTGCACATGAAATCATCAATGCGGTACATCCGCATCCGACATTATCAGAGGCCATCATGGAAGCAGCAGCAGCAGCCTATGATGAAGTTATTCATTTATAAAACAACAGCCACGTGTGCGGAATATCAGGTATTGCAGCATTTAATGAAAAGGGTAAAGATTTCCTTGGCAGGATTGATGCTGCGGTGAAATCAATGCATTTGCGAGGTCCAGACCAGAATGGCATCATGCATCATGGCAATGTGGCGCTTGGCCACAACAGACTAAGCATCATTGATGTCTCTGAAGCAGCCTCACAACCGTTTTCTGACAGTACGGGAAGATACACCATCGTTTTCAACGGCGAATTTTTTAATTTTCAGGAACACCGCGAACAGCTGCTGCAAAGTGGCATCAAGCTTCGATCAACCAGCGATACAGAAGTTCTTCTTTATCTTTACATTCGCGAAGGCGCGGCCTGTCTTCAAAAAATAAACGGCTTTTTTGCGTTTGCTATATATGACAGGAACGACGGTTCACTTTTTATTGCCCGCGACCGCATGGGTGTCAAGCCACTTCTGATATATTCAGATTCCGATAAAATAATTTTTGCCTCGGAAATGAAAGCGCTAATCGCAACGGGCATTCCACGCAAAATGGATATGGCTTCGGTTCAGGCATATTTGCATTTAAATTATATACCCGCGCCACAATCCATATTTGAAGGCGTACGCAAACTCAGACCGGGTTCTTATCTTATAGTTAAAGACGGAACTGTTGCAGAAAAAGAATTTTACAGCATACCTTTTTACGATGAGCGAGAAAGCAGACCTTGTGACTCCTATGAAACGGCTCAGAAGAAAATTGTTGAACTGCTTGATGCGTCAGTACAAAGAAGGCTCATCTCTGACGTTCCTTTGGGCGCTTTTCTAAGCGGCGGCGTGGACTCGTCTGTAATTGTTGCTCTTGCATCACGGCACACTAAAAATTTAAATACATTTTCTATCGGCTTTCGCGATGAACCATTTTTTGATGAAACGCGTTATGCGGAAATGGTGGCAAAAATGTACAACACGAATCATACGGCATTTTCACTTACTACCGATGATATGTTTGGGGTGCTTCATGGCGTACTCGACTATATTGACGAACCTTTTGCCGATTCATCTGCCATCGCGGTCAATATTTTGAGCATGCATACACGCAAACATGTAACCGTTGCGCTGAGCGGTGATGGCGCCGACGAACTCTACGGTGGCTATATGAAACACAGCGGTGAATGGCGCGTTCGGAATGCCGGTAACGCGGCAAAACTCATTGGTGCTTTAGGCCCATTGTGGAAAACCCTTCCTAAATCCAGAAATTCTGCTTTCTCTAACAGGGCCAGACAACTTGATAAATTTGCCTCGGGTTTGAATATGGATGCAAAAAGCCGGTACTGGCGCTGGGCCGGATTCTTACCCGACGATGATTCACCCCTCTTGTTAAAAAATTTACATGATACTACAACTCTGCAATCGAGAAAAGGAAAAATTCTTGAGAATATTATTGAAGGTAAAAACATGAATTCGGTGCTGCATACCGACATGCATTTAGTACTTCAGAATGATATGCTCACTAAAGTTGACTTAATGTCTATGGCGAACTCCCTCGAAGTCAGAACGCCTTTTCTGGATTTTGAGCACGTCAATTATGTTGCCGGTCTTCCATCATCATATAAAATTCAGGGGACTCAGCGTAAGAAAATCTTACAGGATGCCTTCCGCGAATTATTGCCACAAGAGATATATAACCGACCCAAACATGGGTTCGAGGTTCCGTTGCTGAAATGGTTCAGGGGTGGGCTTAGCAGCATGATTGAGCAAGACCTTTTGAATGATGATTTTATTCAAGATCAAAAGATTTTCGATATTACCGAAACAAAAAAAATCAAATCTCGTTTACACTCACAAAACCCGGGCGATGCGCATGCACAAATATGGGGATTATTGGTATTCCAATATTGGTGGAAAAAGTACATGAGCTGAAACCCGCAACATTACTAATTAAATCCTGCTAAATGCCAAAGGTTCTCAGGATAATTAACCGTTTTAACCTGGGTGGTCCCACTTACAACGCCTCCTATCTGACCAAATATCTTGCGCCTCAGTTTGAGACACTATTGGTTGGCGGACGTCGCGAAAAATCAGAGGCGAACTCGGAATTTATTGTCCGCAGCCTCGGCCTTGAACCAATATACATTGATTCAATGCACCGCTCGATTAATCCATGGTATGATTATATTGCAGGGCGCGAAATCGCCCGATATATAAAGGATTTCAAGCCCGATATCGTCCATACGCACGCATCTAAAGCAGGAGCGTTGGGTCGTAGGGCTGCTTATAATTTAAAAGTGCCGGTCATTATACATACCTTTCACGGACATGTGTTTGATGCGTATTTTAATGGTCCCAAATCTAGTTTTTACCAGATGATTGAACGAAATCTGGCAAGTAAGAGTACCCATATCATCGCTCTGAGCGAAATACAAAAAGACGATTTAGTAAACAAATATCATATCTGCCCTGAAGAAAAGGTAAGAATCATTCCATTGGGATTCGACCTGAGTCGTTTTCAGGAAAATCAGGAAGAAAAGAGAACAGCATTCCGAAAAGAATACTTACTGGATGATGATGAGGTTGCAATCGGAATCATTGGACGCGTAGTTCCGGTTAAAAACCATACGTTGTTCCTCGACGGAATAGATTATTTGGTAAGGCATTCAACAAAAAAGGTTCGGATATTCATTGTTGGCGACGGAGAATCAAGGTCTGTAGTGGAGCAAAAAGCGCAACAGCTGAACCTCGATTTTGTTGATTTTACAGCCGAAAAAAGGAAGGCAACAATTACATTTACATCATGGCTGAAAGATGTTGACCGTGTAAATGCCGGAATGGATATCATTGCACTTACTTCACTGAACGAAGGAACACCTGTGAGTCTTATAGAAGCACAGGCTTCAAACAGAGCCATTGTGTCAACCAATGTAGGTGGAATTGAAAATATTGTAATTCCAGGCAAAACAGCGCTTCTTTCAGATCCCGGAAACATTCAGCAACTTGGAGATAATATTCTCATGTTGGTTGAAAACGAAGGACTCAGGAAAGAGTTATCTGTGAGCGGCTGGGAACATGTAAAACAACGGTTTCACTATACACGCCTCGTTTCTGACATGGCGGCACTGTACAACGAATGTCTTTCAAAGAAATAGTACCTAACATAATGTATATTTTTAGTACTTTTGTCGGTAAATCAAGTTCAATGAGGCGCTTTCTATTCATTATAGTACCTTTCATACTATTGATATCATCATGCAAGGTTTTTAACCCCTCTCAAATGTTCAGAACGGGTAAATACCCTGTTTCTCAATTCACTGACTCCGGTATAGTTAATGAATACAGGCTGGCCCCAAACGACGAACTTACAATTACAGTCTCCAATAACCTTGGAGAAGAAATGATTGACCCTGTTGTTAAATTTACAAACACTTATAGCGGTATTGTTACTTATATAGATAATGACAGTTTGGTTAAACTCCCTGTGTTGGGCCGGATAAATATTACCGGAATGACTGTGCGTGAGGCCGAAGAATCTCTTGAAAAAAGATACTCTGACTATAATCAAAAGTGCTTTGTAAGGATTACTGTAACAAACAAAAGGGTAACTGTGTTCTCTGGTGGTACAGGAAGTAATGCAATGGTAATAAAACTTGAAAACCCTAACACCACGCTCTTAGAAGCATTAGCAATGGCCGGTGGTGTGCACGAAGGGAGAGCATATAAAGTAAAATTGATACGTGGCGATTTGAAAAATCCACAATTATACATTATCGACCTTTCAACAATTGAAGGGATGAGAAAGGCAAATATGGTATTACAAGCCAACGATATTATTTATGTAGAACCCAGAGCGCGAATTCCGGAAAAAATTGTTGCAATACTTGCTCCATACCTTTCTTTATTAACTGCCGCATTATTGGTTTACAGCGTATTAAAATAAATGGCAAATAAAAAAATATCGATAATTAACGATGAACTTGACCTGAAGCTTCTGCTCTTCATCGCCAGGAAGAATATCTATTTTCCAATTATCTTCATCATAATTGCCATTATCGGGGCTGTTTTGTATTTAAGATACACGCATCCCGTTTATGAATCAAATTCCATTATTCAGATACAGACGAATGAGGAAGCCAATAAAATTCTTGGAGTTCAGGATATGGGAAGCGAAAGCGAACTGCCAAGGAAGATAGAAGTGATGCGGTCGTTTACGTTTTTGCAAAGAGTAACGTCCAAACTCCCCCTTGATATTGGCTACTTCACCAAAGGAACCATTTTAGATTATGAACAATATAATGGAACTCCTTATAGGATTAATGCACTCGTAAAAAATCAAACCATATACGGAGTCTCGGTATTTATTCGATTTTATGATGGTGATAAAGCATCCATTGGATACACCCTGCCCGATAAAACAAGAAGGGAACAGGATTTCTCCATAAAAGATAAAGTAAGCACGCCCGAGTTTGATTTCACCTTGCAAACCATCGATTACGCAAAATTGTACGGAAATTCCAACCTGCTTACCGACGAATACTTTTTCGTGATTAATAAGCCCGAGCAGATCGTAAATGAGATTAGTTCCAATCTGGTTGTTTCTGTTATGAACGATGCGGCACAGACAATTGAAGTAAAATATCAGGACCGGAACCCCTTTAAAGCAACTGACATTGTTAATACCATTACTCAGGAGTTTCGAAATTATGACATCGAGAAGAAAGCAGAAAGCTCAAATAGTATACTTAGCTTTATTGATAGCAGACTTGGATATGTCTATGATTCATTGCTCCGTTCAGAAGAGCGCCTGCAAGATTTTAAAAGCCGGTACAAACTTGACTCCTCTGTTTCCAGGCCACTGCCCACACTCTATACTCGCCTGAATGATTACGAAAATGAGCTGGTAAATATAGAACTTGAAGCAAGCAGCCTAGATGAAATTGCAAAAAGTCTCAGAGAAAATCCCAATATTGACATTTATAAACTGATTGCACTTACTTCTGGATATGATTTCAAAGGAACCATAAGCGGAACATTGATTTCATTGCGCGACTTACTTGTAAAACGGGAACAACTTTTGTATGACGTTACCGAACAAAGTGGACAAATAAAGAACATTGATTATCAGATTTCTATTCAGAAAAAGCTCCTGCTTGAAAGTATCAGCACGCTCAAAGCCAACAATGTAAATCGAAAATCCAATATCAATAAAATGATAGAGGATTATGAAAAGAAACTGGTTCGGAAAGAAGATGGTTATGATGCTGTTGAACTTAGCAGTTTACAGCGAATGTTTACAATTAACGAGAAATTCTATAATCAGCTGATTGAAAAAAAGGTTGAATATTCCATTAATAAAGCCGGCTTTGTTTCACAAAATGAAATTTTAAAAAAGTCGGAAGTGAACGCAGTTCCGGTCTCGCCCAACAAGAAAAAAGTTTACATTGTTTGCCTTATTGCCGCATTACTGCTGGGAATTGGTATTATTATCCTGAAATATGTGCTCTTTAATGAGATAGTCACTGTAAATGATATCACGAAATATACCGATACTCCTGTGCTTGGAATTGTTCCAAAATATAAAAGCGTGATTCCGGTTTCACAGCTCATTGTCGACAAACATCCAAAATCGCTTATTGCCGAGTCGCTCAGGTCCATCCGTACTAATCTGCAATTTTTCAACAACCTGCCCGGCTCAAAAATTATTGCCATAACCTCAACAGTCTCCGGTGAAGGAAAGACCTTTTTCGCAATTAACCTTGCCGGTGTTATCGCTTTCTCAAATAAAAGAGTTATTGTAATTGACCTTGACCTTCGCCGCCCAAAAATCCATATCGGACTAGGAGCCCCCAATGTAAAAGGTATGAGTACAATTCTTGCACAACGCGACACAATTGAAGACTGCATTTATAAAAGCAATGTACCAAATCTCGATTTTATTACTGCCGGACCGGTACCACCCAATCCCTCTGAGCTTATTTTTAGCGATATTACCGATAAAGTGATGGCAGAGCTGAAGTTAAAATATGACTTTATTATTATTGATAATCCACCGGTTGGATTGGTAACCGATGGCATGAAAAGCCTTCAGATTGCAGACTTCCCAATATATGTATTTAAGGCAGATTATTCCAAACGTTTTTATGTTCAAAACCTCGATCGTCTTGTTGAGGAAACCAAAATTACTAAGATATCCCTTATCCTTAATTCAGTCGAACCTCCCGAAACCAAATATGGCTATAAAAACAATTACAAATATGGTTACGGATACGGTTATATCTATGGATACGGATACTATGACGAAGATATGGTTGAAGAGCGCAAGCGATCTATCTTTCAGAAAATAGGTGGGCTTTTCAAAAATAAAGGTAAACGAAGAAGAAGACGCAGCAGAAGAAAATGAAAAAAATTCCGACCAAAATTCCTGAAGTATTCATTCTGGAACCTGATGTATTTCGTGATAGCCGGGGATATTTTTTCGAATCCTATAATAAGGATAAATTTACGGGCATCGGCATTGATTTTGAATTTATACAGGACAATCAGTCCTGCTCACAGAAAGATGTTCTTCGGGGTCTGCATTTCCAAAATCCCCCATATGCTCAGGGAAAACTAGTACGGGTTATCAGAGGCGCGGTGTTTGATGTAGCCGTAGATATTCGTAAAAACTCTCCCACTTTTGGTGCATGGGTAGGCGCAGAACTAACTGCCGATAATAACCACATGCTCTGGCTTCCGCCCGGATTTGCCCACGGTTTCCTTACTCTTGAAAATAATACAGTTTTTTCATATAAATGTACCAGCGCGTATAATAAAGCAGCTGAAGGTATTATAATGTGGAATGACCCCGATATTGGCATCCACTGGGGAATAACAAATCCTGTGCTTTCTGACAGGGATTTAAACGCCTCAAGCCTAAAAAAGTACCTTGAACTTGCCTGAGTGCAGCATTTTGCTTATATTTGCCGCCCGAAATAAAATTTGCAACTGTGTACAATTCTTCGCTATATCAGCTAATCGCCTATTTTTCATTCTTTGTTGGGAGCTTACTTTTTTCCATCATGATTAATGGTTTATTGCTAAAGTTCTCACGGAATCTTGGAACCAGAAGCAATAATGAAAATCTGGTACGATGGAGCTCTCAAACCAAACCTGCCGTAGGCGGCATCTCTTTCTACATTTTATTTCTGATTTCCATTCTTGCCCTTTCATTCTTTTTTAAACAGAATAATTTTTTCCTGAACATTCGCTCGTTAGGAATTATTGCCGCTGCAAGCCTTGCCTTTCTTATGGGGCTTTTTGATGATGCCTATAATACCAAAGTCCCTATTAAACTATTTGCACAAATAACCTGCGGTGTTATTCTTATCGCCACCGGAACAAGCATACATCTTTTTAATTTCTGGCCTGCTGATTATGTGCTAACCATGATATGGGTGATTGGCTTAATGAACTCGGTGAATATGCTCGATAACATGGACGGAATTACATCCATTGTGTCGATGTTCATTTTTCTGGCAATCCTTATTAATGCCTTTATTTTTCCGCAACTGAATACTCCGGCGAACATACTGTTAGTTGGAATGATAGCATCCATGATAGGGTTCCTTTTCTTTAACTGGAATCCGGCCAAGATGTACATGGGCGACACCGGAAGTCAGTTTCTGGGTTTGATTATCGGCGCTGCAAGTATCATTTACCTTTGGAACTTCCAGGAAGCAAGCCACCTCACTTTTCATTCGCGGCAAGCAATGGCGGCAATCATTCTCTTATCACTTCCAATCATCGATACAATTACAGTTTCGATTAAACGGATACGCAGAGGTTCCTCGCCATTTGTCGGTGGAAAAGACCATACCACACATCATCTATCTTACCTCGGACTATCCGACCGACAAGTAGCTTTAGTATTTGCAGGCATTTCTCTTATCAATTTGGTACTTACGACAGTAATTCTGATGATTCCCGGTTGGAATCACTGGTATTCCCTGCTCTTTGGATTGTACTTCATTGCACTTTTTATTACGCTCTTTACCATTGCTTCCAAAAATCAGCATTAATCGCTATTGCTTCTATGAAAAAAACAACGCTCTTCCTTACGGGAATGATACTGGTTGTTGCAGCTTCGATTCTCGTGCTATGTACCGCGAACAGAACAAAAAACGATACTGATCCCAATCAGGAATACCGCGATGCCACTTCCCGCTTCTATAAGATTTTTACGGTTGAAATACCCCGGTCATTAGATTTTTCAGGCGAAAAAGTTCCGGTCGATAAGTTTTATGTGCGCGAAAGTCTCGACCGCGAATTGCTGGTAAACACTTATTGGCATTCTAACACCTTACTCATGTTTAAGCGTGCTTTCAGGTGGTTTCCGGTGATTGAACCTATACTTAAAACCAATGGGATTCCGGACGACGCTAAATACATTGCCCTTATCGAAAGTGGATTTGAAAATACCGCTTCACCGGCAGGCGCCTCGGGTTTCTGGCAGCTGATGAAGTCTACAGCCGAAAGTTATGGATTGGAGGTCAACGCCGAAGTTGATGAACGTTATTCGGTCGAAAAATCCACTGCTGCCGCATGCAAATATTTAAAAACTGCTTACGGAAAATATAAGAACTGGACACTCGCAGCGGCCTCCTATAATATGGGCATGAAAGCAGTTGATGATGCAATGGCTGCACAGCAGGCTACCACGTATTATGACCTTTACCTTAATAAAGAAACCATCCGTTATGTGTACCGGATACTGGCCGTAAAAGCAATTTTTCAAAATCCCGTTAAATACGGATTTTACTTGCGCAAATGCGATTTCTATCCTCAAATTCCTGCAAACATCGTTACAGTTGATTCGACTGTAGAGAACTGGGCTGCATTTGCAATTAAAAATAATTCGAATTACCGCGTACTTAAAGAAATGAATCCATGGATATTAAAAAATTCTCTTATTAATAAAAATCGGAAAAAATACGACGTTAAATTTCCTAAAGAAGGGTATACGTCGTGGGAACAGCTCACAAAAGAAAATTCCTGCGATAACACCTTATTTAACGACACACTTAAAATAGACCAGATACGATAATCCACACACGCGAATCACTAGTGCTGACGAATGAAACCTGCTAAAACCAAAGAACCTGCCGAGGAAATAATAGAAATACCGGTCGCCATTACTGCCGATGAAAACCTCTGCGTTTATGGAGCATCCGTTCACAATCTCCAGCACGTTGATGTGGTAATGCCGCGAAATAAACTGGTTGTAATAACCGGTATGAGTGGCAGCGGAAAATCATCACTCGCATTTGACACCATTTATGCCGAAGGGCAGCGTCGCTACCTTGAAACATTTTCGAATTACGCACGGCAATTCATAGGAAACCTTGAACGGCCTGATGTGGAGCGCATCACCGGTCTGAGTCCGGTTATTTCCATTGAGCAAAAATCGACCAACAAGAACCCACGCAGTACCGTAGGTACAATTACCGAAATCTATGATTTCATGCGGCTATTGTATGCACGGGTTGCCGATGCCTACTCCTATGAAACAGGCGAAAAAATGGTTCGCTATACTGAAAATGCCATCATTGACCTCATCATGGAAAAATACCATGGCGGCGCTATCGTAATTTTAGCACCAAAAGTAAAGGGTCGAAAAGGGCATTATCGCGAGCTGTTTGAGCAGATACGTAAACAGGGTTTTCTGAAAGTCAGAATTGACGGCTTTATCCGCGACCTGATATACGGGCTTCAGGTTGACCGTTATAAAATTCATGACATAGAAGTAGTGATAGACCGCATTACCATCAATGCCGACTCGCGTCAACGGCTCACACAATCAGTGCAAACGGCACTGAAGAACGGACGCAGCTCACTGATGGTGATGGATGATAAAACCAATGAAGTCAGGCATTTCAGCAGGTTGCTGATGTGCCCAACTTCGGGCATTGCCTATGATGAGCCCGAACCCAACACGTTTTCGTTCAATTCACCCTATGGCGCCTGTCCGCATTGCAGCGGCCTGGGCCAGATATCAGAAGTGGATATCAAAAAAATAATTCCGAATCCCGAAAAATCCATTCGCGAAGGCGGGCTTGCTCCAATCGGTCCTTATAAAAGCAGTTGGATATTTCACCAGATGGAAGCTATCGGTAAAAAATATGGATTCGACCTGAACACTCCTATCGGCACGTTTTCAGAAGAAGCTGTAAACGCCGTGCTGTATGGCTCCGACGAAGTTCTCAACGTAAAAAATGAGTATGTCGGAATTACATCAGGGTATGGATTGAGCTTCGAGGGCATTGTAAATTTTATTGAAAATCAAAATAACGAAGCACCTACAACCGGCGTGAAACGCTGGGCCGGGAGTTTTATGAACCGGGTTGCCTGCCCCGAATGCAAGGGCACACGCTTAAAAAAAGAATCATTATTTTTCAGGATAGACGGACACTCCATTGCCGAACTGGCCAATACAGACCTCTACCGTTTGCAGGAATGGTTCGAAAAAGCGTATCTGGAATTTGATGAACGCAAAAAGAAAATTTCGCACGAGATTATTCGCGAAATTCAGATACGCATTCGGTTTTTACTCGATGTGGGCCTTGATTATCTGGTGCTGAACCGACCGGCAGGAAGCTTATCGGGAGGCGAAGCACAGCGTATCAGGCTGGCAACCCAGATTAGTTCGCAGCTGGTAAATGTGATGTATATTCTTGATGAACCCAGTATTGGATTGCATCAGCGCGACAATCAAAGGCTGATTAAATCATTGAAAGAATTACGCGACATCGGTAACACTGTAATTGTGGTAGAACACGATCGCGAAATGATTTTGAATGCAGACTATATTGTGGATGTTGGCCCCGGTGGCGGCATAAACGGCGGACGTATCATGGCAAGCGGAACCCCCGATGAAATTCTGAAAGAATGCACCATTACGTCATTATACCTTAACGGGAAAAAGAAAATTCAGATTCCGGAACACCGTCGTGCCGGCAGCGGAAAATATCTTCGTATTATAGGCGCCGGCGGGCATAACCTTAAAAACATCGATGTTTCTATTCCTCTTGGAAAAATGGTCTGCATTACAGGCGTTTCGGGAAGCGGAAAATCATCGCTGATAAATCAGACACTTTATCCGATGCTGAGCCGTCATTTCTACCGTTCAGAAGCAAAAGCGCTTGCATACAAAGAAATTGAAGGACTCAAATACATTGATAAAGTTATTGAAATAAACCAGTCGCCCATTGGCCGCACGCCCCGCTCTAACCCGGCTACCTATACCGGTGTGATGGATGAAATCCGGAAATTAATGGTAATGCTGCCCGAATCAAAAATCCGCGGATACAAACCCGGCCGCTTTTCGTTTAACGTCAAAGGCGGAAGATGCGAAACCTGCGGTGGCGCCGGATTACGACTGATAGAAATGAATTTTCTGCCCGATGTTTACGTTCCCTGCGAAACCTGCAACGGTAAACGTTATAACCGCGAAACCTTAGAGATAAAATACAAAGGGAAATCAATCAATGATATTTTGAATATGAACATTGATCAGGCGGTTGACTTTTTTGACACCATCCCCGCGATAACTCAAAAAATAAAAACTCTGAAAGATGTGGGTCTTGGCTATATCAAGTTAGGACAGCAGTCAACAACATTGTCGGGCGGTGAAGCGCAGCGCGTGAAACTGGCAACAGAATTATCGAAAAAAGACACCGGCAAAACGTTGTATATTCTGGATGAACCAACAACGGGACTTCATTTTGAGGATATCAGAGTGTTGTTGAATGTGCTGAATAAACTGGTGGATAAAGGAAACAGCGTGATTGTTATTGAACACAATCTGGATGTTATTAAAGTGGCTGATTACATCATCGACCTTGGTCCGGAAGGCGGCGAACGTGGTGGCAGACTCGTTTGTGAAGGAACACCCGAAGATGTTGCCATGAATACAGAAAGCTACACCTCAAAATATCTCAAAGAAACATTGTTACAGAATTAATAGTTATTTTCGTGGTCTTTTTCAAAAATTAAAAAATCAAAAGCTCTATGAACTACCTCGATGACGATAAAATTGAAAACAAAGAAGAAAGCATTCGTGAAGCTTTCAAACAGAAAGCATGGAACGAGATAAAAACTTCTGACGCATGGCAGATTTTTAAAGTAATGGCAGAGTTTGTTGAAGGTTTTGAGAAACTCGCCAAAATAGGACCGTGTGTTACAGTATTTGGCTCTGCACGTACAGCACCCTCACATCCGTATTATAAACTCGCCGAAGAAATAGGATACAAGCTGACTAAATCAGGTTTTGGTGTTATCACCGGCGGCGGTCCGGGTATTATGGAAGCGGCCAATAAAGGCGCGCATTTCAGCGGCGGCAAATCGGTAGGTCTGAATATTGAACTTCCGTTCGAACAGCATCAGAATGCGTTTATCGACCCTGATAAATTCCTTACATTCAATTACTTTTTTGTAAGAAAAGTAATGTTTATTAAATATTCACAAGGATTTATTGTTATGCCGGGCGGTTTCGGCACCCTTGATGAACTTTTTGAAGCCCTCACCCTTATCCAGACTCAAAAAATGGTTAATTTCCCGATAATTCTTGTTGTTCGTGAATACTGGGAAGGTTTGCTCACCTGGATCAAAGAACAGGTGGTGAACGCAAAACACATTAACCCGATTGACCTCGACCTTCTTATTTTGGCTGATACTGCAGAAGAAGTTGTAAAACACATTGAGGATTTCTATAAGAAATACGCTATCAAACCAAACTTCTGACAACATGCGGCATAAAGTACCGCTTCGTATCGTAACTATTGATGAAGATGGACTGCATGTTTTTGTTGACGTGCTCATCAACGGTATTCCGGCTGTGTTCGTGGTTGACACCGGCGCGTCGCGCACGGTGCTCGACAGTAAGCGTATCAGCCGGTTCATGAAAGAAGAAGAAGCGCAGTTTGTTGAATACGGCAGACCCGCAACCGGTTTGGGAAGTAACCATATGGAAACACGACTGCTAAAAATTGATTTGCTGAAAATCGGTTCGTTTGAATGCCCCGATTATGAGACAGCGGTAGTGGATATGAGTCATGTAAATATTGGTTACCATTCTATGAATATGCCTCCCGTTGATGGCGCACTTGGTTCAGATATCTTACTGAAATCGCAGGCCATATTGGATTACAGGAAAAGTCGGCTGGTGATGAGAGAAGTGAGAAATGAAAAATGAACATTATTCTCACATTTTGTTATTTACTTTTCTTTTGTTCTAACGGATAATCACGAATTTTTTCGCATTTAAAATTCTGTTCCCGCAAAAAGCTGAAAGGATATAAATTCCTTCAGGAAATGTGTGCGTATCAAAATCAAATTTCCCGCTACCGGAGGCGCATTTCTGAGTCACGGTCTGTCCTAATAAATTTGTGATTACAAAGCGGAAATTCAAATTTCGAAATTGATCTTCAATTGCAATAGACACCCTGTTTGATGCAGGATTTGGAAAGAGCGTAAAAATATTTGCACCCGATGGTGGTTCGTTATCGACAAAACTGTATGGCTCAGAGGTGCGCCCTGCATAATACGTAACACCGCCTGAAAAATTTCCGGTTATCAGGTCAGGAAAACCGTCATTATTTAAATCAGCCACAGCAACACTGCTTCGAATACCATCTTTGATGTATGAAGTGATGGTATCTTCATCGGTATAAACGAGAATGGAATCAATTGCCGTGAATTTGCCTCCAAGGTTTGCTTCAATGTTTTTATAATAAAATATATTTCCGCTTTCAGAGCCGACAAATAATTTCAGATAACCGCTGGTATCTCTGTAAAAACAGGGTGTGCTGTAACCGGTGTAGGAATAGTTGTAATCAGTTACATTTACTCCTCCAAGGCTATCGGTTATTTTTGTAAACACTGCATTTGTGGGCGTTCCCGTATTTTTATAATAGCTGATTAATCCGTTTCTTTTGCCAATCACTAAATCGACCAAGGAATCTCCATCAATGTCAACCAGATTTGGCGCAGCATAATCACCGACATCTATGCCCTGATAATCGGCCGAAGCCAAACTAAAAACCGCTGGATTTCCAATACCGGCGGTATTTTCAAAATAGAGGAGCTTCCCTTTCGAATCGCCCAGTATCATATCTAAATCATGGTCGCCGTCAATATCACCAAAGGCGGGAAACAATGCAACCAGATTGAGTGATGACAGGTTTGCATAATCGCGTGTAATCAGTTTGAATGAAGGCACTGATTGTGAACCGGTATTCTGATAATACGAAATCTTTGATCTGAAGCGGCTGTTGAGATAACCATTGTCCATCCAGCTGGAGTCGAGGTATCCATAGTTAGAAATCAGCAGGTCGGTGAGTCCGTCGGCGTTTGCATCAAAAAAGACAGGATAGGCGCCACTGCCAACATCAATCATTTGCTGTTGTAAAAAATCTTTTTGTTCGAATTCAAAATGCGGTGCCGAAGCGCTTCCGGTATTTTTGTATAACCAAACGCTTTCATATCCATCAGGCATGATCAGGTTGGAATAAAAGGGCGATACCAACAAATCTTTCTTTGCATCGTTATTTATATCAACATACGTTGCAACATTAAACGAGGTAAGGCTCACAGGAATATTGTAAGATGGGAAGGTAGAATCGGCGGCGACCATGTGAGCCGAATCGGGTGTTCCTCCGTTTATAATTGCTGTAAGATTATTGAAATCAACATCGCCCAGAATAAGGTCTTTATCTGTATCTCCGTCAAGGTCAAGCGCAAGCATTGTGGAGCCAACGTGTTCGATTTGTTTATCATCCCGGCTGGTTGCTTTCACAAATTCCGAGCATTTCCACGGGCAGGTTACATTAAGAAAAATGTGATTGGATGAGGAGCTTTCGGCAAAATCGCCCCAGCAATGATCTGTACGTTCAAACACAAGCGAATCGCATGTTCCGTAAAGTTCCATGGAAAGGTTTTTATGCAGCTCAATAAAATTGCCCAGACCAAAAAACACAAGAATATCGAGGTCACCATCACCATCAATATCTTCAATAGCCGGGAAATCGTCGTTTGTAACCAGAATATTGGATGTTCCCATTCCCATAGCGGAAAGTATCATATTTGTTGCCAGCTGAAATGCAGGTTTCACACCAGAAACGTTTTTAAAGACTTTGATTCCGGCAGAAGTATACGTGAAAATATCCTCTTTCCCATCGCAATTATAATCTTTAAGCTGTGCCCAAGATTCCATTTTTGGAAAACACTTCTGATATATATAATCATACTGATAATCAACAGTTCCCGGAGTGCCGTTATTAATAAATGTAAGGACACGGTCGCCTGATTTATCGAAAATAAACAGGTCGTGTACTCCGTCGGCATTAAGGTCAATATCTGAAAACTGGACAGAGTTAAGCCCTCCCACCCATGGCATTTGAAAATAATTGCCCTGACTATCTGCTACTGAAATGTTAAATGCACGACTAAAGCCATAATCATACGGTTGCTGTGCAAAAGAGAGGGTTAAACCATTCATTAACAGCAATAAAGCTGCTAAATATTTCCATTTTTGAAACATAAACGAATAAATTAAGGTCGTTGAACCAAAGGTAGAAAAAAAATCAATGGGGAACATCAGTATTAATGGCACATTTCGGAGGTTAATATTGAATCTTGGGGGTAATTAATTGTTTATTAGTAAATGTTATTCTATATTTGCACCCTCAAAAAAATAGACTATTCCAATATCAATTAAGAGGTTTTAGTATGCAGAACAAAGGAGTTATCAAGTTTTTAGCTATTGCGTTTGCGCTGGTTTGCATGTACCAACTGTCGTTTACGCTCATTACAAGGCACATTGAGAGTAATGCTGCTGAATATTCCGTTGGTCCTCAGGCGCAAGAACTTGCGAAGAAACTTTCCAAAGGGGATCAGGCAAAAGAGCAGATACTTTTCGATTCCATTAAAACGAAATGGGAAGCCCAGTACCTCGATTCTATGAACAACGAAGTGGTGTACAACCTGCTTATCAGGAAATACACTTACAAAGAATGTAAACAGCGCGAAATCAATCTTGGTCTTGACCTCAAGGGCGGGATGAACGTAACGCTTGAAGTTTCCGTTGTTGATATTATCCGTGCACTTGCAGGCAACAGTCAGGACGTGACCTTCAACAAAGCTGTAACATTGGCTTCGGAAATGGAAAAAACCAGTACCAAAGACTTCGTTACCTTATTCGGGGAAGCATGGAATGCAACGGATCCGAATGCAAAAATGGCCGGCGTATTTTTGGTTGGTTTAAAAGATAAAATCAATTTCAATTCTACCAACGAAGAAGTTCTTGCAAAAATAAGGACCGAAACCAACGATGCTATTGACAGGACATATAACATTCTGCGTTCACGTATCGACCGCTTTGGTGTAGCCCAGCCAAACATTCAGAAGCTTCAGACAGCAGGCCGCATCCTCGTGGAACTTCCGGGTATCAAAGACCCCGAGCGCGTCCGCAAACTGCTGCAGGGAACAGCAAAACTGGAATTCTGGGAAACCTACGAATACAAAGATATCTACGCCTTTATGGAACAGGCGGATGTAAAAATGAAATCACTGATGGGTTCAGGCGACACTATTACCAAACCCGGTGATAGTCTTAACGCAGAAAAATCAACCGATTCACTCAGTGCGAAAAAAGACACTTCAAAATCGTTGGTTGACAAAGCCGGCACCGACACCAGTGGTAAAAACAAACCCGGTCAGCAGTCGTTCGACCAATTTGCAAAAGAACATCCCCTTACAGCTTATCTGCAACCTGCTTTAGTACAGGACGAGCAGCAACGTTATTTTCCTGCAAAAGGACCCGTAGTTGGCTACTGTAATTCAATAGACACGTTCAGGGTAAATGCCATGCTCAGGAACCCGATTATCAAAGCTATTTTCCCAAGAGAATTAAGGTTTGCATGGACCGTTAAACCGGTTGGCGATAAATTAACCACACTTCAGCTTATCGCTCTTAAAGCAACCCGTGATGGCACGGCCGCACTGGGCGGAGATGTGATTGTTGATGCACGTCAGGATATTGCCCAAAATCAGGGCAACGAAATCTCAATGAGCATGAACTCCGAAGGTGCAAGCCAGTGGAAAAACATCACAGCAAACAACCTCGGAAAATCTGTTGCTATTGTACTTGACAATTACGTTTATTCATTCCCGACGGTACAAAGTGAAATTCCCAACGGACATTCATCTATTACCGGAAACTTCACCGTTGAAGAAGCAAAGGACCTTGCAAACATCCTGAAAGCAGGAAAGCTCCCGGCACCTGCGCGTATTGTTGAAGAGGCTGTTGTTGGACCCACACTTGGAAAAGAAGCTATCAACGCCGGTCTTTGGTCAATCATTGTAGCGTTCCTTGTCACACTGGCTTACATGGCCTTCTATTATAATAAAGCCGGTTTGGTTGCTGACGTTGCACTGTTTACGAATATGTTTTTCGTATTCGGTATTCTTGCATCGCTTGGTGCTGTTCTTACACTCCCGGGCATTGCAGGTATTGTACTTACAATTGGTATGGACGTTGACAAGAACGTTATCATCTACGAGCGAATACGAGAGGAGCTCCGTATCGGGAAAGGAATCAGGCTGGCGATAAGCGACGGATATAAGCATGCCTACTCTTCTATTATAGACAGTAACGTAACAACACTGCTTACCGGTATCGTACTTTATGTTTTCGGTTCAGGACCTGTTCAGGGTTTTGCTACCACCCTTATTATCGGTATCATCAGTTCACTGTTCTGCTCCATCTTTATTACCCGTATCATTTTTGTATGGATGATGGATAAAAACATAAAAATTGACGTGTGGAATCGCTTCACGAAAAACATACTTACCAAGGTTCATATTGACTTCATCGGCATCAGAAAATATTATTACGTGCTTTCATTGATACTCGTGTTGGCAGGTATTATATCACTTTCAGTACGCGGATTAAGTTACGGAATCGATTTCCTCGGTGGCAGAAGTTACGTGGTACGTTTTGACTCAGACGTGAAAGTTGATGATGTACGCGCAGTGCTTGAAAAAGTATTTGACGGACAGCGTCCTGAAGTAAAAACTTTTGGACCGAACGATCAGGTTAAAATTACTACTTCATACATGATCAACGATAAATCAGCCACAGCCGATTCAATTGTTGAAACCAAGCTGTATACTGGACTTGCACCAATGTACAAGAATTCATTATCGGCGAAAGAATTCCAGTCACATGCAGAGAAAAAAGTGCTGGGCAAATTAAGTTCGCAGAAAGTTGAACCGACCATTGCATACAGCCTCTTATTAAAGGCATATTGGGCGGTATTCCTTTCCCTCATCATTATCTTCATTTATGTCGCAATCCGTTTTAAAAAATGGCAATGGGGACTTGGAGCCGTGGTTTCACTCTTCCACGACACATTTATTACAATTTCAATATTCTCGTTGCTATATGGAATACTGCCGTTCAGTCTGGATATTGACCAGCATTTTATTGCGGCTATCCTTACTATCATCGGATATTCCATCATGGACTCTGTTATTATTTTCGACAGAATTCGTGAATACATGAATCTGTACCCGAAACGCGATATGAAAACCAACATGAATGACGCTATTAACAGCACGCTTGGACGTACTCTGAACACATCTGGTATTACCTTCCTGGTACTGTTATCAATGTTCATTTTCGGTGGTGAAGTTATCCGCGGATTTGCATTCGCATTATTATTCGGTGTAGTAATCGGAACATACTCATCTATTCTTAACGCTTCCCCTGTCGCTTATGATTTAATCAGAATGATAGGAAAAGGAAAAGAAAAGAAAGAATTGAAACCGGTTAAAGCCTAAAAAAACAGAAAACTTTCACTAAAATTTAGTGAAGGTTTTTCTTAATATTTCGATCAAAAAAAATGAGCGCAGGATATTGAAACCTGCGCTTTTTTATTGTAAAAAGTGCCAAATAATAACACTGCGTTTGCAACAAATTCATAAAAATTTAGTTTTATTATATCGGTAATTATAATAATGAATATTTTTACAAACGTTAATTACCTTTCTATCAGTGTGATAAAATGGTATGAAAGAACAGTTTTATAAAAATTTGATACATTGCCAGTAAATTCTGTTTAATTGAAAATTATTTTTTAAATTAGCACCCATTAATTCAGGGTTTAATATTGTGGATATGGATAAGAAATTGTACCCCATCTTTTTGTCTATTTTGGTTGCTCTTTTTACACTGCAGGGTGTTGACGTTAGGGCGCAGAAAAACTACGGGCAGGAAGCAGATAAGGCTTATGACACGGAGCAATATTCCGTAGCAATAGACCTTTACAAACAAGCATACAATAAGGTTAAAAAGAACAAGGCTGAAAAAGCCAGGATTCTGTTTCGCCTTGCCGAATGCTACCGAAAAACCAATCAGGTAAAGCAATCTATTAACTGGTATAACAGGGTAATTAAGGCTAATTATCCTGATGCACTCACATGGCTGTACCTTGCAGAGGCACTCAAAGCAGATGAACAATATGCTGAGGCAATATTAAAATACACGGAGTACCAAAAACTCGCTCCTGAGGATCCTCGCGGAAAACAAGGTCAGGAGGCCTGCGAATTAGCCCAGAAATGGAAAGATGATCCTACGCGGTACGTGGTTGAGAATGTAAAAAAATTCAACACAAAACTTTCAGATTTTGCTCCATACTGGGGAGATAAAAATTACAAAGTTCTGTTATTTACTTCTACTCGTGAAGGTTCAACTGGCAACGCTACCGACGGATGGACAGGTCAGAGTTTTTCTGACATCTACGTCACCTATCAGGATAAAAAAGGCGCCTGGAGCGAACCGCTTCCCTGCGACGAAAATATTAATTCCAATTTCAACGAAGGAACGCCCTGGCTTAACAAAAAAGCAAACGTGATTTATTTTACCCGCTGCCCGGTCGTTAAAAAATCAAAAATGGGCTGTCAGATTTACTATGCAAAAAAACAAGGTAAAGGCTGGGCACCTCCCGATACGCTGAAGCTTTTCGATGATATGGGGATTGCTGTAGGTCATCCTTCACTTGATGATGAAGAATGTACGATTTATTTTGCATCTGATGCTCCCGGCGGCTATGGTGGTAAAGATATCTGGGTTGCAAAACGCAGCAAGAGAACCAAACCGTTTGATAAACCGGTCAACCTCGGACCTTCAATTAATGGATCGGGCGATGAAATGTTCCCTTATCTGCGCGATGACGGTAGTTTATATTACTCATCAAACAGCTACAACCATCCCGGAATGGGCGGTCTTGATATTTTCAAAACGATTAAAGAAGGTGACAAATGGGGCAAGTCGGAAAATTTGAAATACCCGATGAATTCAGCCGGTGATGATTTTGCTATCATTTTTAAAGGTGCCAAAGAAGAAGGTTATTTCTCGTCAAACCGTAAAGGCGGCAAAGGCGACGATGATATCTATTCATTCTATATTCCACCTTTGGTATTCACACTGCAGGGCGTTGTAAGAGACGACAGCACAAAACAGATTATTGTGGGTGCCAACGTTAAGCTGGTTGGCTCTGACGGCACCGTAGTTGAAGATTCTACGGATGCTACGGGAACTTACAAATTCGGTAAGACCCAGATTCTCGAAAACACTTCATACGAACTCACCGTATCAAAATCAGGTTATTTTTCGACGAAAGGTCGCGAAACAACTGTTGGTTTGCGTAACAGCAAAGATTTAATTCATGACTTTGTATTAATTCCGATTCCTCCAGTTCCCGTTGTGTTACCCGATATCTATTATGATCTTGCTAAATGGGATTTGAAACCACAATATCAGGACTCGCTGAACGGACTTATTCAAACATTGAATGAGAACCCGAGAATCGTAATAGAACTGGCATCACACACTGACTCCAGGCCCATTCCGATGACGAATGATACACTTTCTCAGCGCAGAGCACAGTCGGTTGTGAATTACCTTATTGAAAAAGGTATAAACCCCGGACGTCTGGTTGCAAAAGGTTATGGCGCGCATGTTCCCCGCACACTTGATCGCGACCGTATCGTGATGTACCCGCCCAACGAAAAAGGAAAACCTTATCCTTTTGCTAAAGGCACACAAATCACGGATGAATATATCAAGTCACTGAAGACAAAGGAACTTAAAGAAGCCGCACATCAGCTGAACCGCCGTACGGAATTCAGTATTCTCAGAGATGACTTTGTACCCGAAGCCTCACAGGATACGAATGCTCAAAATGTAGTAGTTGTAATTAATCCTAACGACAACATCGTAACTATTCTACCGGGCGGTGCAGGAACTTTTGAAGCGCGCTGCGTAGTGAACGGTATGAGCATGGATTTCAAATACGATGCAGCTGAAAATCTTCAGATATCTGTAGAAATGGCGAAACAAATGCTTACTGATCGCCGCATCACAAAATCAGATTTCAAAGAAAAAGACGGTGCCTTCAATGAAGATGGCTCTTTTAAAGAAAATGCAATTCTTGTTCTGAAGAAAATGGTGATTGGAACAAAAAAACTTGAGAATGTAGAAGCAACTGTTGTTGCAGGTCTTAACCCACCGATTCTCATTGGCTCGAAAGTGCTCACAAAATTTGGAGAGTACTCTGTTGACGAAGAAAAACGTCAGTTGATTTTCGATATACCGGGTGCTGTGCCTAATAAATAACCAATAACTACTTGCAAAAAAAAGACTGTCCAAAGCGGACGGTCTTTTTTTTTGTTGAACATTAGTATAAATATCACGAAATATTATTCGCTCACCGGATTCTGATAATATGCCATTTTTCGAATGTCGGGATTCATCTCATCTGAGCCAATATAGCCGTCGTGAAGTCTGATTATACGATGCGCATGGCGCGCAATATCTTCTTCGTGTGTTACCAGAATAATGGTATTGCCGGCGTTGTGAATATCTTCAAGTAATCCCATGATTTCAATAGATGTTTTTGAATCAAGGTTCCCTGTGGGCTCATCGGCAAGTATAATGGAAGGATTATTTACCATGGCACGCGCTATAGCGACACGCTGGCGCTGTCCACCCGAAAGTTCATTGGGCTTATGGGTAATACGGTCGCTCAGTTGAACCTGTTTCAGGACTTCTTCGGCACGAGCCAGCCGTTTTGCCTTGCCCACGCCTGCATATATCAGCGGAAGCGTAACATTATCAAGTGCTGTTGAACGTGGCAGCAAATTGAATGTCTGGAATACAAAACCAATTTCCTTGTTGCGGACTTCGGCAAGTTCATTATCATTCATTTTACTGACATCCTTACCATTTAAAAAATAGGAACCGCTTGTAGGCGTATCAAGGCATCCAAGCACATTCATCAGTGTTGATTTCCCGGAACCTGACGGTCCCATCAAAGCAACATATTCATTTTGTTTCACCGTAAGCGTAACCGTTTGGAGCGCCTTTACAACATGGCTTCCTACCTTATAAAACTTGGAAATATTGTTGAGCGTAATTATCTCTTTTTTTTCCATGGTGCGGCGAACTAATATTTTATGATTTCTTCAGGTTTTCGAGTTGTTCATCAAGCACTTTGATTCTGGCTTCAGCATCAGCTTGTTTCTTGCGCTCGGCATCTACGATTTGCTGTGATGCGTTATTCACGAATTTTTCGTTGTCGAGCTTTTTCATTACACTAACGAGAAAGCCACGATAATATTTCAGCTCTTCTTCCATTTTTTTCCGTTCGGCCTCTATGTCAATTCCGGCAGTAAAAGGAATATAGAACTCAGTTGAACCAACTATGCAAGCCATAGCATTTTCAGGCTTTTCCGTGATATACTCCAGCGTTCCTACGTTGCATAATTTGCATGCGAGCGAATCAAAAGTAGTGTCAGGCGTTTCACCAAAGTTCTTCTTAATAAGCAGGTTTATCGGCTCTTTCATGGGTATGTTTTTTTCCTTACGAATTGAACGAACCGCAGTTATTACCTGCATTGCAAAATCAAAATCTTTGAGCAGCTGCTTATTGTATGGTTTTATTTCAGGCATTTTTGAAACCATGATGGAGTCATTTGGTTTGCGCTCGCGAAGAATTTGCCAGATTTCTTCGGTAATAAAAGGCATGAACGGATGCATCAACTTAACAAGACGGTCGAAAAAGCAAACGGTTGAACCGAAGGTAGCACTGTCAATCGGACTTCCGTAAGCAGGTTTCACCATTTCAAGGTACCATGCGCAGAAATCGTCCCACACTAATTTATATAAAGCCATCAGCGCATCCGAAACGCGGAACTTTGTGAAATGGTCGTCAATAGCTTCCATTTCCGCATTCAGTCTTGCTTCAAACCATTCAATAGCGACCTTTGCATAAGCAGGCTGTTCAATAGTTTCATCAACCTGCCAACCCTGTACAAGGCGGAAAGCATTCCAAAGTTTATTGGAGAAGTTGCGACCCTGCTCACACAATGATTCGTCGAAGGGCAGGTCGTTACCGGCGGGTGATGAAAATAACATTCCGATACGCACGCCATCGGCGCCATATTTCTCCATCAGTTCGATGGGATCGGGTGAATTTCCAAGCGATTTGGACATTTTACGACCAAGCTTATCACGCACTATCCCGGTAAGGTAAACATTTTTAAAGGGCACTTCATGCCTGTATTCAAGCCCTGCCATAATCATACGAGCCACCCAGAAAAACAAGATTTCCGGTGCTGTGATAAGCTCATTTGTGGGATAATAATATTTTATATCGTCATTGTCAGGATGGCGGATACCGTCGAAAACAGAGATTGGCCACAGCCATGATGAAAACCAGGTATCCAGTACATCTTCATCCTGCCTCAAATCTTCAATTTTCAAATCAGCATCTTTCAGCAATAGCTTCGCTTTTTCAAAGGCCTCATCCAAACTTGCGGCAACCACAAAATCGCCGTTTGGCAAGTAGTATGCGGGTATGCGTTGCCCCCACCACAATTGACGGGAGATGCACCAGTCCTTCACATTCTCCATCCAATGACGGTAGGTGTTTTTGAATTTTGCAGGATGAAACGCAACGGTATCATCCATGACCACATCAAGCGCAGGCTTAGCCATTTCAGTCATGCGCATGAACCATTGTAACGAAAGTTTTGGTTCAATTACAGCATCGGTACGTTCCGAAAAGCCAACCTTATTTACGATTTCTTCTATCTTAACGATGTACCCTTTGGCGCGCAGTTCTTCAACAATTTTTTCTCTTACGGCAAATCGGTCTTCACCAATATACAGTTCGGCATTCTCATTAAGTGTTCCGTTAGGATTGAAAATGTCAATGCTTTTAAGTTTGTGTTTTATGCCGAGGTTATAGTCATTGATATCATGTGCAGGCGTTACTTTCAGTGCGCCGGTACCAAATTCCCGCTCCACATATTCGTCATAAATCAGAGGCACACTGCGTTCCACCAGCGGAATAATAATGCGTTTGCCTTTCAGTGCGGCATAGCGCTCATCTTCGGGATGCACACATACAGCGGTATCTCCCAGAATTGTTTCGGGGCGCGTGGTTGCGATGGTAATCCATTCGTCGGAAGTGTCTTCGATTCGATATCTTACGTAATACAATTTAGAGTTTACTTCACGGTAATTTACTTCTTCATCAGAAAGTGCCGTAAGAGCCGACGGGTCCCAGTTCACCATACGAACGCCGCGGTAAATAAGCCCTTTTTCATAGAGGTCAACAAAAACCTGTATTACGGAATCGTATAATACGGGATCCATGGTAAAGCGTGTACGCTCCCAATCGCATGATGCGCCTAATTTTTTAAGCTGTTCGAGAATAATTCCGCCGTGTTTTTCGCGCCATTTCCAGGCATGCTGAAGAAACTCATCGCGGCTCAGATCTTTCTTGCTGATACCTTGTCTGGAAAGCAAATCCACCACTTTTGCTTCGGTGGCAATGGAGGCGTGGTCGGTACCGGGCACCCAAAGGGCGTTTTTGCCCTGCATACGGGCGCGGCGCACTAAAATATCCTGTATGGTATTATTCAGAATGTGCCCCATATGTAGCACTCCCGTAACATTAGGAGGAGGTATAACAATGCAATAAGGCTCACGTTCGTCGGGCACTGAATGGAAAAAACCATTATCCAGCCAGTATTTGTACCATTTATCTTCGGTAAGTGAGGGGTCGTACTTTGATGCGAGTTCCATTTCAGTTTACATTAATATAATAGCCGCGAAGGTAAGAAAAATTGGAGATTTGCCGGGCTGCGACGGTTCTACTTTTTTGGAACACTGATATCGCCTTCGTCGCTGATGCTGATGTTTACTTCCGGGAAATCGGTCTTTGTAAGATTCTGAATAATCTTTGTTACGCGTTTTTGACCATCAATGGCCGGCGGCTGGTATTTATCCTGAAATGTCGGATAAATTTTGCCTTTCAGAAATTTGCCATCCTTATCAACCCACAGTTTAATAATGGGCGCCAGTCCGCAAACTCCCGCTACGCTGACTTTGCTGTACGTACAGAAATTTCCCATGCTGTATGCGATAAAACGACCGTTGTAGACTTCAATACCCCGGGTAACATGAGGCCCGTGACCGAAAATAACATCCGCTCCGGCATCAATCATTTTGTGTGCAAAAGCATAAACATTTCCACGGTTATATCCCATAAACATTTCGTCCTGACGCGTCACATGTTGATGGTCGGCTCCTTCGGCACCACTGTGAAATGATACGATGACCACATCACACACCGAATCGAGATGTTTCACGATTGCCTGTGCTTCTGCAAACTTCCGCATATCGCAATTACCGCTTTCAGGCGAGAAAGCGCAAAAACCATATTTCAGACTGTCTTTTTCATAGATAGTGAAAGGTTTGGAAAGAAATCCGGCATAATGCAATCCGGCATCATCAAGTGTTTTAGCAGTATTCTGCCTTCCGGCAAGACCAAAGTCACCACAATGATTATTGGCAGTACTAATCAGGTCGAAACCTGCATCAACAAGGCAATTAACAAATTTCGGCGGCATCCCGAAGGTGTAGCAAATACTTTGATTTTTGCATGATTTACGTCCAACGGGTGAATCTGTGAAAACGCCTTCCAGATTGCAAAAAGCAACATCAGCTGTTCTGAAGATTTCGCCTGTAGGAGCCAACTCGCCTGAACAATCTTCATTTTTAGGCAGAAATTCTCGTGAAGGAATGATTGTTCCAAGCATAATATCGCCAGCGCCCACAATGATTATTGTGTCCACAGCCGTTCGAATACTATCTCCATTGACAGGAGTTGATACGCTCATTTTTTTGTCATGCCCGGCGTAACTGTAGCTTCCACAAAAAAAGGCAACAACAATAATAAACAGCTTGAGAATTGTTTTCATTCGTTCAGATTTACCTTGCAAAATTAAATTATTATCATGGTTTTCCGCATTTTATCTATTTTTGAAAAAAAAAGCTATGTCATTGAACAGAAAACGAGCCGTACGGCTTCTGGTTTTGTGTCTTACATTTCCCGTATTCCAGCAAGTATATGCACAGTCGCGAGTTGACAGCTTGCTGGCGTTGCTTAGATTCGCGCCGGCATATGCACAGGCAGGATTATTCAACGAGCTTTGCACCGAAACCAGAGGTCAATACCCTGAGACAGCTATGAAATATGCTACCGCGGCAAAAGCATCTGCAATAAAAAACGGAGACAAAAAAAACCTGGCGCTTGCACATAAAAACATTGGAATTCTTTTATACTTCAAAGGAGATTTTCAGCAGGCTTCCCAAGAATATTATGAAGCTCTTGCCCTGTTCCGCGAAGTCAAAGATATGAAAGGTGTTTCTGCCTGCACGAATAATCTTGGCATTATTTGCAAGGAACAAAGCAATTACCCTGCAGCCTTGAGTTTCTATATGCAAAGCCTTAAAACGGATGAACAATTGGGTGATGAAGACGGCATGGCTTCAGGGCTTTCAAATATTGGCGAGGTGTATCAGCTGATGGGTGCATACAGTAAAGCGATCGACTTTTACCATCAAGCTCTGTTGCTCGAAAAGAAGAATAACGATAATGAAGGCATTGCGGAGTGCTATGGAAATATTGGCGCAGCATGTCAGGAAAACGGAAATTTCACGGATGCTTTAGTGTACGGAATGAAAGCACTTCAATTGTTTTCACAATCGGGCAATCTGCAAAAAAAAGGGCTTTGTTATAACAATCTGGGCTGGCTGTTTTTCTCTGCAGGTGATAATCTGAAAGCCATGAATTATTATAATAAAGCAATGGTAATTCGCGTGCAAACGAGTGATAAATCGGGCATGGCAATTACATTAAGTAACATTGGAAAGGTTTACGAAGCGCTGGAAGAATGGGATACTGCCATGGATTATTATTTTCGGTCTGTAAGAATCGACCTTGAAATTGGAAATAAAAAAAAGGTGGCTGCATCACTCGCTGATCAAGGGCTGATTTGGTTGAAGCGTGATGATTTTGCAAGAGCAACTGATTTCTTTCTGAACAGCCTTGAAATGGCACTTGATGTGTCGGCCCGTCCTGAAATATTATCTGACTACAGATACCTCACTAAATGTCTGGGAAAACAGAAAGATTATGAGAAAGCATGGGAATATTCGCAATTGTTTTTTGCGTTGAATGATTCGGTACAAGCCGAAAGTGCTGGCATGTTCCGCAAGCAGTATTCATATAATGAATCGGAACAACCAACAATGGATACAAAACAAACAGTAATCGCGGCAACCTCAACAGGTCCCTGCGATTTAACAAATCGCATGTTTATTATTGGTTTATTCGAGTTATTTATTATCATGATTCTGTCAACGATTCTAATGCGTGAAAGAACGTTGAGAAGACGTCGCAGTAAATCACTTCCTCAAAAATAACAAGTGCATGACTGGCTGCAACAATATTATTGCAGCACCGGTGTTTCTTTTTAATAAATTTGCTGAGGGCTAATTACAATCACAATCCCGAAAGAATGTTTACAACGATGGACCGCCAGCATGGATTTCTTGATACGCCAATCGAATACCTCAAGGGTGTTGGCCCTAAAAGAGCCGATATGCTTAAGAAAGAATTGAACATTTATGTGTTTGATGACTTGCTTACCTTCTATCCGTTCCGTTATGTTGACCGTACTAAATTTCAGAAAATAAAGGATATCCGGGATGAGCTGAATTATGTCCAGATAAAAGGCCATATAACAAACCTTACAACTGTTGGAGTGAACCGTTCAGCAAGGCTTGTAGCGACCTTTACGGATGAAACGGGGAGTATTGAACTTATCTGGTTCAATGGATTTAAATGGCTCAAAGATTCAGTTAAAATCGGTGTTCATTATATTATTTTTGGGAAGCCTTCTCTGTTCAATAATAAATTCAATATTTCTCATCCTGAAATTGAGACCGTCGAAAGTGCAGATGCATCGCCCGTTACAGTGAATCTGCAGCCCTTTTACAGTTCATCCGAAAAATTACGCGCCGGAGGATTAGACAGCCGTGGCATCGGGAAACTCACAAAAACACTGGTAGCACAAGCTGCCGGACAGCTGCCGGAAACGCTGCGTCATGATATTATTGAAAACGCCCGTTTGATGAGCCGTGAAGCCGCACTTTCAACTATTCATTTTCCACAGGACCAGAATAGTCTTCTGAAAGCTCAGGCACGCCTCAAATTTGAAGAGCTGTTTTATATCCAGATTAAACTTTTGAAACAAAAAGTTTACCGTGTTCAAAAAATCAAAGGCGTAAGCTTTGGTACTATTGGCAAACATTTCAACGATTTTTTTCATAACAATCTACCTTTTGAACTTACCGGAGCGCAAAAAAGAGTCCTCCGTGAAATCCGTCAGGATGCTGCAACGGGCAAGCAAATGAACCGTCTGTTACAAGGCGATGTGGGCAGTGGTAAAACGCTGGTAGCTCTTATGACAATGCTGATGGCACTCGACAACGGCTATCAGTCGTGCCTCATGGCGCCTACCGAAATACTTGCACAACAGCATTTCAAGACACTCACACGTTTTCTTGAAGGCCTGGACATAAGAGTTGAAATTCTTACCGGTTCTACAAAAGCTGCAAAAAGACGGGTTATTCACGAAGGATTGCAGGACGGAAGTATTTCGATTATAGTGGGAACACACGCATTGGTTGAAGACACCGTTCAGTTTAAAAATCTCGGACTCGCCGTAATTGACGAGCAACACCGTTTCGGAGTAGCACAGCGTGCACGCATGTGGCAAAAAAATGAAATCACGCCACATATCCTGGTGATGACCGCCACTCCTATTCCCCGAACGCTCGCCATGACACTTTACGGCGATCTGGATATTTCGGTAATTGATGAATTGCCCCCGGGCCGGGTTCCGATAAAAACGCTGCACTACTGGGATTCGGCGAGACTTCGCGTATTTGGTTTTATGAAAGAACAGATTAAGAAAGGTCGTCAAATCTATATTGTTTATCCTCTGATTAATGAATCGGAAACACTTGATCTGAAACACTTGATGGACGGCTATGAGAGCATCAGTCGTAGTTTCCCGCTGCCTGAATACGCTATCAGCATTGTACACGGACAAATGAAGTCGGCAGAAAAAGATTACGAAATGCAGCGCTTTATTAAAGGTGAAACCAATATTATGGTGGCAACCACTGTAATTGAGGTGGGCGTTGATATTCCGAATGCGTCAGTGATGATTATTGAAAATGCGGAACGTTTCGGGTTATCTCAGCTTCATCAGCTCAGAGGCCGCGTTGGCAGAGGTGCTGAGCAATCATATTGTATATTAATGACCGGAAATAAAGTGAGCTCCGATGGTAAAAAACGCATCGAAACAATGGTACAAACCACCAACGGCTTTGAAATTGCTGAAGCCGACCTTCATTTGCGCGGACCGGGCGATTTACAGGGCCTGCAACAAAGCGGAATCCTTGACCTCAAGATTGCAGATATTGTACAAGACGAAAAAATTCTGAAATATGCCCGTGGTCTTGCTATGGAAATCATTAATACAGATCCAACGCTCGAAAAGCCCGAAAACGCTGTTATTCTGAACCAGCTTAACACAACCTACCGAGAAAAAGGCAACTGGGGTATGATAGGCTGATATTGCCCGTAATCATACACTTTGAACCTTCCTGTTTGAGTTAATTTGAGTACTTTTGCATCTGTAATTAATATTAATGCTTTTACAGAATGAAAATCTCATACAATTGGCTTAAACAGTACGTTAATACTATACTTGAGCCACAAACAATGTCTGAATTGCTTACCGATTGCGGACTAGAAGTCGAAGGTCTTGAAAAATTCGAATCTGTAAAGGGCGGCCTTGCAGGAATTGTTATTGGTCAGGTAATTGCCTGCGAAAAACACCCGAATGCAGATAAGCTAAGCCTTACAAAAGTGAATATAGGCAGCGGCGAACCACTTGCCATAGTTTGCGGTGCTCCCAATGTAGCTATGGGACAAAAAGTACTTGTCGCTACTATCGGAACTATCATTTATTCCGAAAAAGGCGATTTCGAGATAAAAAAATCAAAAATACGCGGTGAAGTTTCAGAAGGTATGATATGCGCTGAAGATGAACTGGGATTAGGCACTTCGCATGCCGGCATCATGGTATTGCCTGATGACGCGCCTTTGGGAACTCCTGCAAAAGAATATCTGAACATAGAAGAAGATTTCGTTTTTGAAATCGGGCTGACGCCTAACCGTCCGGATGCCGCATCGCACATAGGTGTTGCGCGGGACGTGGTGGCCGTTCTTAATTGCAGAGATGAAACTGCATCCGAAAAATACAAATTGAATTTCCCCTCTGTTGATGATTTCAAACAGGATGATAATTCACTTCCGATACATGTTATTGTTGAAGATGCCGCAGCTTGTCCACGATATTCGGGCATTACAGTAAGCGGGATTACCGTTGCAGAAAGTCCGGCATGGCTGAAAAATAAACTTACTGCCATCGGATTGCGCCCCATTAATAACATTGTAGATATTACAAACTACGTGCTTTTTGAAACAGGACAGCCATTGCATGCATTTGATGCGGACAAAATTACAGGACAAAAAGTGATTGTGAAAAAATTGAATGAAGGCCAGGCTTTTGTTACACTCGACGGTGTAGAACGCAAGCTCTCAGCCTCCGACCTGATGATTTGCAACGAGAGTGAAGGCATGTGCATGGCAGGCGTTTTCGGTGGGGAACAATCGGGAGTGACCGAAGCTACTAAAAATATTTTTCTTGAAAGCGCATGGTTCGAAGCAACAACCATTCGCAAAACATCCAAACGTCACAATCTAAAAACAGACGCATCGTTCCGCTTTGAGCGGGGCACTGATCCGGAAATGACTGTTTACGCACTAAAGCGGGCCGCAATGCTGTTCAAAGAAATTGCAGGCGGCAAAATTTCTTCGGCAATAGTTGATGAATATCCAAAACCCGTAAATCGTAAAAAAGTTGAATTCTCAATCAGTCGCTTTTCAGAACTGGCAGGCATTTCCATTCCGAAAGAAAAGATTATCAGCATACTCAAATCTCTCGATTTCATCATTGAAAATGACGGAGGCGATGTGCTTTTACTCGCAGTTCCTACCAATAAAGTGGACGTTACACGACAGGCTGATGTAACGGAAGAAGTGCTTCGTATTTACAGCTACAACAATATTGAAATTGGCGCATCTATTAAATCTTCGTTGAGCTACAATCCCAAACCGGATCCTGAAAAAGTTCAGGACAGCATTGCTGAATACCTCACGGCGAACGGGTTTTATGAGATACTCACCAACTCGCTTACGCGTGCCGAATATTACGAAGCAAACGCAGCGGCTTTTGTGCCCGAGCATTGTGTGAAGATTTACAATCCACTCAGCAAAGACCTGAGTGTAATGCGGCAAACGCTTTTGTTCAGCGGGCTTGAGGCAATTGCCTACAATCAGAACCGCAAGCAAACCGACTTGAAATTCTATGAATTCGGCAAGGTGTATTTTTATAATGCAGCACATAACAACGAAACGCTGTCGCCCTACTCGGAAAAGAAACAACTCGTTCTTTTTGCTGTTGGCCAGAAACTTCCTGAAAGCTGGGATACCACAAAATCAAAGACAGACGTCCATTTCCTGAAAGGCTTGTCAGACATCATTATCAAAAGGCTTGGCTTTGTCGGAGCACAATACACAACCGGGACGAGTACGTACATTTTTTCTGAATTTGTACGTACAACTTTGAATGAAATGGCTGTTTGCGAAACAGGTGCATTAAGCCCTGCCCTGCTGAAGCAATTCGACATCAAAAATGAGGTGTATTACGCATGTATTGAATGGGATTCTTTATTGTCTAAAATGGCAGGCATCAGCATAACAGCTGCTGATATTCCGAAATTCCCGGAGGTACGTCGCGACCTTGCGTTGTTAGTTGACAAAGCTGTCCGGTATTCCGATATTGAACAACTGGCTTACAAAACAGAGAAGAAGCTTTTGCGTAAGGTGAACATTTTTGATATTTACGAAGGCGACAAACTGGATGCCAACAAAAAATCATACGCACTGAGTTTCATTTTACAGGATACCGAAAAAACCCTTACAGATGATGTAATTGACGGGGTAATGAAAAAACTTCAAACCGCTTTCATGAACGACCTGAAAGCACAACTACGCTAACAGAAGCATAATCATGGCAGGCATTTTATTTGACCAAATCGTTTTCGGACCGGTGCGAAGCAGACGTCTCGGCGTTTCTCTCGGAATGAATCTGCTGCCGACGAACGGTAAGCTGTGTTCCTTTAACTGCATTTACTGCGAATGCGGCTGGACCGATTACGCCCATCCGGTTTCAGACAAACTTCACTCACGTAAAGATATCCGTGAATCACTGGAACAGCGGCTCATTGCGCTTGCGGGAGAAAACATGCTCCCGGATGCCATCACATTTGCCGGCAATGGCGAACCTACGCTACACCCCGACTTTACAGGAATTGTAGATGATACAGTTGCTTTGCGCGATAAATATTCACCCTTGGCACAGGTGGCCGTGCTTTCAAATTCCAGCACCCTCGATCGTCCCGGAATTATTGCAGCTCTGATGAAAACAAATAACATGATGAAGCTGGATGCCGGTTCTGACGGGATGTTCCGCACTATCAACAATCCCAAGAGCAACATCAACCTTGCAACTATTGTAGAAAATCTGAAAAAATTCAATGGGCAGCTCACCATACAAAGTATGTTCTTCAAAGGTGAATATAACGGCAAACCCATTGACAACACTACCGATGAAGAACTTATACCGTGGCTCGGATATTTAAAAGAAATCAATCCGCGCTCGGTGATGATATATTCACTCGACCGCAGACCCCCGGCTCAGAAACTTGAAAAGCTAAGCGCTGAAGAACTTGAAGCGATTGCCGTTCGCATTCGTGCCATCGGACTTAACGCTAAAATCTATTGATGCGCAAAACACTAAGTTGAGATAAAATCAGTTTAACAATACTATTCTCGAATTGTTCAACGTTGTTTTCAATATGTGGAAAGAAGAGCTAAAGCAGTTAAAAAAATCTTTTGAATTCAGCGCTTTTGTGGATGCTTTTACGTTCATGACCAAAGCAGCCATGCTGGCACCACAGATGAAGCATAAATCGTTTTACTATGGTAATGTTCATCTTGTAACCATTATACTGCCATCGCTCAATGAAGATGAAGGCATCGGGCAAACCGAAATTGAAATCGCCTCAGAAATCGATTCTATGTATTCACGCATGAATAAACTACGGTAATGCTGAATTATGATCCCAAAATTCTGCTCGCTTTTGGCGAGGCCGTAAACGGCAATAAGAAAATACATAAATGGCTTCTTGAAAACGGATACGCCGAACTGGCTGCATTATCAAGCGCAATCAATCGCGATATCGAAGCGTTGAACTGGCTTCTGAAAAGCAGTTGGCCCGAACTCGGGGTTCTCAGCAATGCCATCGACGGCGAAGAAGATGCCTACAAATGGTTCATGAAGAACAAAATGCCTTTCTATGTAGTGTTTGCCGACGCTTGTCGCAGTAAAGAAAAGGCCGTGAAATGGCTGATTGACAAAAAAATGGACATTTTTGTTCGGCTGGCCAAAATAATAAATCATTCGCTGGAGCAGCAAAGACGAGACTTTCACGACCCTCACAAGCTTTTCAGAGGTTAAGTTTATCCCTGCGTTACAGCACCCGTTGAATAATTCAGCGTTGAACCAAACATGCTGTGAGGGATTGAAAAAACCAATAATGTTATGAATGAAGCAAAAATAATCCAGCCCGGACGCTGCTTTTTATAATTAGCGATGGCCGCGATAATCCATGCAACAAAAGCAATCAGTGTTTTATTATCAGTAAGATCCCATCCAAATGGCACTCCGGTCCAGAATTCGCCGAAAGCAAATTTCTGTACAATCGGTCCAAATATCATTCCGCCGACGAGCATCATTCCAAGCGTAATAAAAGTGTAGAGCCTTGCATTCTTATGTTTGAAGGCGCCCATCAGTCCTGCGACATTTGAAAGCAGCATAGCAAAGAAAATCAAAAAGATGTGAGGAATCAGCACATAGGCCGGAACATCGCCTTTGAAGCGGATTACGACCGCTTCCTGCATTAATTGTTTGGTCCCGGATGCATCATTCAGCGTTATAAAATATTCCAGCTTGCCCGCAGCAGCCTGTGCCGGAAGTGCCGCTACTATTATATTTCCTTCCTTTTTCATTTGAAGCGTATCCCATTTGTCTGTTGTCGGAAAGCGTCGGTACATCAATTGCCCACTCACAGAAGCATCGTCAATAGGCAGTTCCACGCGGCAATCGCTGCTCACATTATTACTTCTCGGAAGTTTGAATTTGTATTCTTTCCCATTAAGACTTACCGTAATCTTTTTAGGATAAGTGGGTCCGGTAGTACGCTGATATACCGCTGCAACCAACGTTATCACAACAGCAAGTATCCAGCAAATGACAGCTTTTTTTCTCATACTAACATTTAATTTAGTGTAGTCAAGCAGGCAAAAATATTTTTACAACTGTATTATCAGTATCTCTTTTTTTCCGTCACGTATTATATCAACAGATGTGCGTTGTCCCGGTGTCAGGTTTTTCAGGCGTTCCATATAATCATAAATATTGGTAACGGTTTTACCGTCTATGGCAGTAATTACATCTCCTTTTTTCATCCCTCCGTGATCAGCAGGTCCATCTTTGGTAACTCCTCCCACGCCTAGTCCTTTATTCTCTTCAGAAGTAAAATCAGGCATGATACCCAATGTAACTTTGAGCCCGGCACGTGTACTTGTTTTTACTTTCGGACCTGCTTCTTTAAACGCCATCGGATACTTGCCGCTGCCGGCATCAAGTAAAAGGTCATACGCCAAAGCAGCAATCATGTCAACACCATTATTATCAATTTTGTCGGCATCATCTTCAGGAGTATGATAATCGCCATGCACACCTGTAGTGAAATACAAAACGGGGATGTTATCAGAATAAAAAGCCGCATGATCAGACGGACCGTAACCTTCAGGATGCAACGTAATTTTCATTTTTGTGCTGTCGTTATGACTGCGAATCAATGTTTCTGCTTCTTTGAAAGTACCGTTACCACTTACTGAAATCGTTTTGGTTTTTGGATTCAGGCGTCCAACCATATCAAAATTCATCATCAGTTTTATCTTACTTTTATCAACCGGCGGCTTGGCAAGAAATGCCGTTGAGCCAAGCATACCAAGTTCTTCGCCTGAAAATGCTACAAATATCACACTGTAATCGGGACGCTTTTTTGTTTTGAAAAAACGGTTCGCAATATCAATAATACAAGCCACACCGGAAGCATTATCGTCGGCTCCGTTGTGAACGGCATTTGTATCCGGCTTGCGCGAACCCGACCCATGACCGCCCATTCCAAGGTGATCATAATGAGCACCCACAACAATGTAATTATCCTTCAATGACGGATTGCTGCCGGACAGCTCGCCTATTACATTATTTGTAGAAACCCGTGTAAGTAAAAGGTCTGACTGAGCATGTACAACCGTCGGAATAGCAATTCCGGTAATAGCATTTTCTGATGAAGCGTCTTTTTCAAGCTTTGCGATTGTTTTTGAAACAGAACTCAATATACTGTCGGCAATTTTGCGTTTGATATTAAACACCGGAATGCCTCCACCTGCCTTACTTTTATCGTAAAACAATGAAACCAGTTCATCGTTTTTATCCATAGCCGGACCGGTAACAAACAAAACTCCCGCCGCCCCTTTGTCTTTTGCAACAACCACTTTACCCCTGTCGGAAGCGTAATTGGAATAGATATCATTTTTCTTTCCTGACTCAGGATAACCGCGAAGCAGCATGACCCATTTTCCTTTTACATCAATACCTGCATAATCGTTGCGTACCAAGCTGTCGGTTTTAAAATCAAAACCATAACCTGCAAAAACCACAGATGCATCCAATGCTTTATTTTCAGAAAAAGAATACGGGATAAAATCTTCTTTCATTTTCAGAACCCTGCTGTTAAAGCTGAATTCATTTGAATTACCGGGAGTAACATCGGTAACAACTTCAAATGATTGAAATCCATCGCCGTTTATCAGTGTGAGCCCGGCATTCTGAAATTGAGTGCTTATATACTTTGCAGCAGTAAGCATTTCAGGAGTTCCGGGTTTTCTCCCCTTTAGTGAATCGGAAGCAAGAAAACCTATATCCTTTTTTACACCCTCGATATATTTTTCCTGCGCAAAACCTGTAATTGAAATAAAACCGGAAAGTAACAAAACCAGTACCGAAAAGCGAAATTTTCTCATAACAGAAAGGCATTTATTATACAGCAAACTTAGCGAAAATTGCCATACCTCAGCATATGACATGCGTCAGAACAGTTTGGAGATTGATGTTCGGTATTTGAAGCTCTATTCTTTAACTTTCAATTATCAGTGTTTTAAACATTATTTCACTATTTTTGAGTCCATAAAACCAGCATATGAAAAGACATTACACTTTAGTTGCAGTGCTTTTATTGACGGCACTTTCATCATTTGCTCAAGGAACGCTTACGCGCTCAATGGATCAGAAAAGCGGCAAAGAGATTCTTATTGGCCCTTGTTACCGCGAAACCCTGCTAACTGTTGATTTTGCTGCAGATTATAACAGCGAATATGGTTCCTACATTGTGGACACGGCAATTATCAATAAGTTAAAAGGTAAGGCGGAAGGCTTTGTATGCACAACTGTTTTAGGCACATGGTGCGGCGACAGCAAAGAACAAGTGCCCCGCTTTCTGAAAATAGCTGATAAGCTGGTCCCGGGATTTGCAGGCATAAAATTTATTTGCGTTGACCGCGATAAAAAAGCCGGAGACCTTGACATCAGCGGCCTTAAAGTTGAAAAAGTTCCAACATTCATTTTCACCAAAGACGGGGTTGAAGTCGGTCGTATCATTGAAACACCCACTGAAACACTTGAAAAAGACTTGGTGAATATTATAGGAAAATAATCCGAAAACTATTTTACAATATTTCATAGTGTGAAAGTGATTGTCCCTTGCACATTATAAGAGTTTTTCTACCTTTGCTCAATGGAAACAGTTGTTAGCGGTATAAGGCCTACGGGCAACCTTCATTTAGGAAATTATTTCGGTGCGTTACGAAATTTTGTGAGAATGCAGAGCGAACAAAACTGCTATTTTTTTATTGCAGATTATCACTCACTCACCACGCATCCCAAGCCCGCCGACCTTCACGGTAATGTTCGCAACGTATTGGTTGAATATCTGGCGGCCGGACTCGATCCGGAAAAGTGCACGCTGTATGTGCAGAGTGATGTGCCTGAAACAGTCGAGCTCTACCTTTTCCTTAACATGAACGCCTACCTTGGCGAACTCATGCGCGTTTCTTCATTCAAGGAAAAAGCAAGGACGCAGCCGAATAACATCAATGCCGGACTTCTCACGTATCCCACACTGATGGCTGCTGATGTAATCCTTCATCGTGCAACTAAAGTACCCGTTGGCAAAGACCAGGAACAACATCTGGAAATGATGCGGACGTTTGCCAATCGCTTTAACAGGATTTATAACGTTGATTTATTTCCTGAGCCATTTGCGTACAATTTTGGTCAGGATCTTGTAAAAATACCGGGGCTCGACGGAAGCACAAAAATGAGCAAATCAGACAATGAAGCCAGTGCCATTTTCCTTGCCGACGCTCCTGACGTTATCCGTAAAAAGGTTATGAAAGCGGTTTCAGACAGCGGTCCGACAGAACCCGGTCAACCAAAATCACAATCAGTAGAAAACCTGTTTCAACTGATGAAAGTGCTTTCGAAGCCAGAAACAACTGAATTTTTTGAAGAACAATATAATAATTGCTCCATCCGCTACGGCGATATGAAAAAACAGTTGGCAGAAGACGTAATTTTATTTACAACACCTTTACGGGAAGAAATTCTTCGCCTTACTTCTGATAATTCATATCTCCACAAAGTTGCCCGCATGGGTGCGGAAAAAGCGAGAATAAGTGCATCTGAAACAGTTAAACAGGTTAGAGAAATTATTGGATTTAAAGAAATTTAAAATCTGGCAATAATTGATAAAAATCAGGTATTTTTACGCACTTTAGGATTGGGTGCATACTATTATATTTGTCTCCCGCTTAAACACATTAAAAAGCAATTAATAAACATGAGAAGGTATATCTGGGCAGCAATTTGCATTTCATTATTTTGTATTACTTACGCACGCCCAATTGCCGCTCAGTCTTCTTTTCAGGTTGCCTACGGAGGTCCCGGCGAAGAAGAATTTTCATCATTTAGTCAAACTACCGACGGTAATCTTATCTTTTGCGGCTCAACCAACAGTTTTGGAAGCGGACAAAAAGACATACTGATATTTAAAACGGATATCGGAGGAAATATCCTTTGGTCTAAAACATACGGCGGCGCACAAAACGACGAAGGCTGGCAGATTAAACAGACTCCCGATGGCGGCTACATTGCTACCGGCTATACCGAAAGTTATGGCAGCGGAAATAAAGATGCTTTTTTGCTGAAACTAACTTCAAATGGAACTGTTTCCTGGTTTAAAACGTATGGTGGAGGCGGCACTGAGTATGGCTACGACCTGCTGGTATTGAATTCAGGCTATGTGCTCTCGGCTCAAACCGATTCCTGGGGCGCTGGCGGAAACGATATTTTTATTGTAAAAACCACTGCTAATGGCACTGCCGTGTGGGGAAAAACATTCGGGGGAACCAATCATGAGGGCGCATACAGCATTATTGCCTCTCCCGATAACCAGATAGTATTTACGGGAACAACCGGTTCGTATGGTAACCTTTATCAGGCTTTTGTGGCTAAGGTTGATACCTTGGGCAATATGAGCTGGTTTAAAACTTACGGTGATAACGGTGCAGGACTTGACGGGGCGCGATCTATCTGCAATGCTATTGGCGGCGGATTCGTGATTGGTGGATATACAAATTCTTTTGGCGCGGGAAATTATGACATTCTTGCATTTAAAATTGACAATAGCGGCGGTCTTAACTGGGCCAAAACCATCGGCGGATCAAACGAAGATGTTGCCTACGATATCATAAAAGACAATAGCAACGGCTATATGCTGGGCGGATATACCAAGTCTTTTGGTTATGGCAACAATGATATTTTTATTACCCGACTCGATAATAATGGGACGCCTTCGTGGTCAAGAGCAACCGGTGGCTCCGGAATTGATGGTGGTGACGGTGGTCCAAATTATAAAAGTATCCGTTCACTGATTTCGGCAGGCGGAAGCCGCCTGATGATAGCTGACTATACTCAAAGCTACGGCGCCGGTATGGGCGATATCATTTATGGCGTTGCCGATGGAAGCGGAAGCTTTGCTTCTTGCCCCGATACAGCAGCCTCTACCGGAGTTACTAGTCCTAATCTGGTTACATCAAGTCCAATTGTCACCGCAACAGCGCCCATAGCATACACAACCACGGCATCAACAAATGCAATCAACGCACCGCTTTCAACGTTTCTTATATGCGGCTGTAATAATCTGGTGGATCTGGGACCTGACACTTCAATCTGTATCGGTGATTCGCTGGTGCTTGATGCGGGAACAGGTTACACAACTTATCTGTGGCAGGATGCCTCAAATGCCCAAACACTCACAGTATACGCTTCAGGATATTACTCGGTAACCACCACAGACGCTAACGGATGTGTTTATATTGACAGCGTTTTAATTCAGGCGCTTCCTCCTCCTTTCGTTGACCTTGGCCCCGATGTTACTATTTGTGAAGGCATGCAATTAACGCTGAATGCAGGAGCCGGATTCTCAGCCTACAAATGGAATAATAATGCCACAACGCAAAGCATCAACGCATCCGCACAGGGTATCTATTCTGTTACCGTGACGAATGTTTGCGGACAAGATGCCGACTCCATGCAAATTCTGTCGGTCATTCCGTCACCAAAGCCAAGCCTTGGAGAAGATACGGTGATATGCTCCGGAGCGCAGTTAATACTGGATCCTGGAACAGGATTCTCATCCTACCACTGGCAAGATAATTCTACAGGTCAGGCCTTCCTTGTATCTGCAAGCGGATTGTATTCGGTTACCGTTACCAACCTGAATAATTGCATTGGCGCCGACACAATCTATGTTGCCTATAAACCTGTTCCTGTGCTTGATCTGGGCCCTGATATAACACTTTGCGATAGCAAACTGCCCATTTCCTTTGAGCTGAATAACAGCTATAATGCTTACAAATGGCAGGATGGTTCTACGTCGCCCAACTATACAGCCACAAAGCCGGGTACTTATTCCGTAACTATTACTGATGATTGCGGAACTATTACAGACGAAGTGGTGATTTCTCCCTGTCCTGCCTGTGTGGTGAGTGTCCCAACAGGATTTTCGCCCAATGGAGATGGTGTGAATGACATTGTACATATACTCGGAAGCGGCTATACCGAGGCAAACCTGCAAATATTTGACAGACAGGGACAATTACTGTATGAATCTTCTGACCCGGGCAATGGATGGGACGGCACGTTCAAAGGTTCGCCTCAGGGTATTGACGTTTATGTTTATCATCTTACGGCCACCTGCCGCGATGGTAAGAAAAAAGATATTAAAGGAAACATTACACTGGCTCGGTAAATCATGAAGAGGAAATTCACCATTCTTGCAATACTTTTGCTTCCCCTGATGGTGAAAGCACAGGATTTACATTTTTCGCAGTTCTACTCTGTTCCTCTATATTTAAATCCTGCGCTTACCGGCTCTGGCGGTTGTGCACTCCGCGTGGGCGGCGATTATCACGATCAATGGAAAAGCATTGGAAAAGCATTTAAAACCTATACGGCCTGGGCCGATGGGCGCCTTACTCCAAAAAAACTGCGCAACGACTGGCTCGGTCTCGGACTATCCTTTGTTGGAGATAAAGCAGGAGATGGAAATTTAGGCACCTCCGATATTGGAGTAAGTTTTTCGTATAACAAGAGTCTCGCCAAAAACAGAAAGTTCTATGTGAGCCTTGGTCTTGCAGGAAATCTGGTGAATAAAAGTCTCGCAGCCTATAAATTAACATGGGAATCGCAATGGGCAGGCACTTCATTCGACCGCGACATTGCAAGCGGTGAATCAGGAATTAAAGGAAGCAAATTTTATTTTGACCTCAATGCCGGCATTCTGGCGACACTCAATATTGGACGTTACACAAGCCTGCATGCCGGTGCTGCCATGAGTCATCTTACCAATCCGAACGAAAGTCTGTTTGGCGGCAGCAGCCGTTTAAAAACAAAGACCGTGATACACGGCGGCGGAAATTTTGTTATTGGAAGAAAAAAGAAACTGATGCTCCAGCCTAAGGTATACTATTCAATGATGAACGGTACCACTGAAACCGTTGCCGGTCTGAATTTAGTTACACGCCCCGGAAACAGCGGTGTTTATGTGGGCATGTGGTATAGATTCGGACGTGATCTCATTCCGGTATTTGGGTATGACCTGCTTGGATTTGTGATGATGGTAAGTTATGATATCAATGTTTCAAAACTAACCACAGCTTCAAACCTTCGGGGCGGACTTGAAATCTCTCTCGTAAAATCGCTGTTATGTAATATCAAACGTAATACTTCCAGCAATCCTAAACATTCAAAATCCAAGTTTGAACACTGCCCGGCTTTCTAGGGGTTGGTGATTAGGGATTGGGGTGAATTATCAACAATAGTATTTCCCATTAACATTCAAAGGAATATCTGCACCACCTATTGTAGGCAGGTTATTGCTCTATTGGGAAGTGAAAAAATATGTTGCGTAATCTACAAAATGAGTTCTCAATATTTGAGTTACAAATTAGTGCCGCTCTAAGGTATGTTTTATTGAGACACATTTAATTACATAATCTAGATAATATATATTGGTGTAAAATTTGTTTTTTGTAAAACATCTTATTAGATTTGCGTCATATAACGGCAATAAAATAAATGTTTTTTTTAGGACAATTAAATCTGAAATTTATGAAAAAACTTATTCCCATTATTTTCGGTATCCTTCTTTATAGTAATCTACATGCTCAACTTCAAGACAGAATATGGATTTTTGGCAGACCGTTTTCCGGCACAACAAATGCCACTTTGTATTTTGGCAATCTTTCCAATCCCGTTAAGCCGCTTCCCTGCGGACAACCCTCTAATATTACAACAAGTAATGGCTTCGAAGAATGGGCTGTTGCGACTCATCCGACAACCGGAAATTTAGTTTTTTATACAGATGGCAGGAATGTGTTTGATAAATTCCATACGCTTATTGATATCGACCCAATTACTCCCGGCTACGAATCTTTAGGAGCGAATCCTTCATCCAGTCAACCGGTAGCGATAAGCCTCGTTCCCGGAGCCGGTGCCGATGGATTCTATATTTTTTCAAATGGAACAGGCGCAAATGCAATTTCTGTAGACACAGGCATTATTACATACCGTTTGTACAATGTAATTAGCGACGTTTTTGGGCCTGTACACAATCTACCCGGACCATACGGCTTATCTTATGTTTCTGAAGGGATGAAAATAATACCAAGCGAAACAGAACCCAATGTGCTTTGGCTTATTACAAGTCTTTTTCCAATTCCCGGTATGCAATACAAGTACGTCGTATATAAAATCAATCAATCGGTAGTCACTTATCAGGGTGTGGTTGACATGGGCCCTATCAAACTAACGGCTGGTGGAAGTGGCGCCTCTCCAATTATTAATATCACATACACTGAGTCAAACACAGCTGTTGGAGTAAGCCGCGTGGGATTTTCAAGCCAATATACCAGCAGCATTTTTGTTTGTGATTTTGACAATACTAACGGTCAATTTTTAACAGGGACATTAAAATCGTATATAACCGGATATGACTACATCCCATCAGTGTATGATCTTGAATTTTCTCCGAACGGAAAGTTTTTATATTACTCGGTTTATTACTCAACTGACGCAACAAATGACCTGTATCAGATAAATCTGCAAAATCCTACCCTTAGCTCGGTTTTAGTACACCAGTTTAATAACCGGTACGCCGGAGGCTTAAAACTGGCCGCGGACGGATTGATTTATCATATTCATGATACAGGATTCTATAGTGATACAACACAACTGGGCAGGATTCTTCAACCCGATGTTGAGTATGTTCCGGGAGTAACCGTTTTTAATCAGTTCTATCAGGAGCGTTTTCAGGTGTACCCACATATTTACTCATTTGGATTACCCGAATTCCTGATTTTACCGACAGCAACAACAGGAAATGCAGAAAATTCTGCGAATATCGATTTAACGGATATTTCTATTTATCCCAACCCGGGTACAGATTATATTTCAATTACAAACACTACTTTGATGAAAAATGGAATTGCTTCGGTTTATAATATCCAAGGACAATTACTTTTTCAACAAAAAATTACTCAAGATAGAACAGAAATTGATATTCGCAATCTCTCGAATGGAATTTACGTCTTGAGTATGGTTTGTAACGATAAAATAAAAGTGTTGCGTTTTGCGAAAGAATAAGAAGCACAGCCCATTTAATATCTTTTCGCAATTCAATTTTGCATTGTAGGTAAGTTGGACGCACCCATTATCAATCATAGTACAAGCCAAAAACACCGTGCCTTGAATCTGCATGGGCAATAGCTGCGAATAATTCGTTCCAATAGTCGGGGTTCCAACGAAAGGCGGCGTAAGATTGGTTCAATCATACGCCGCCTTCAGCAAGTATTTCAACGGCTATTTCGAGATGTATTTAATATCTTCGTTAGCACGCATGTAATCGGAGTATTCGCTGATATCAAGCCAGTAGCCGGATATCGGGAAATAGGTTAGTTTGTTGCCATTCTCAAACAAGAGATTCATGAAATCGGTAGCATTGAAGCTTCGTTCAACAGGAATCATCTTCAACAACTCACGCTTGATAAGATAAACGCCGGCATTGCAGTTGTAATTAAACATCGGTCGTTTGGCATAGCCTGTAACATTGTTTCCTTCGGTATGCAGTGCAATAAATGGAAGCTTCACCTGATAAGGAGCACTGGCAATGGCCATATCGGCACCTTCTTCAATAAAGTGTTTATAGAATGCTTCGTAATCAATATCGGTAAGAAGATCGGAATTTACAATCAGTACGTGGTCGTGGGTGAACTCTTCAATAAGACTGATAGAGCCAATAGTACCCATCGGAAGATTCTCTTTAATGTAGGTGATATCAATACCTTTCGAATCGCCGTTGCCAAAGTAATCCATAACCTGCTGCGCCATGTAACGAATGGTGATAATGAATTCGGAAATACCGTAACTCATCAGCCTGTCTATATTATGCTCAAGAATGGGTTTATCACCAACCATCAGCAGCGATTTGGGTGTGGCATCGGTAAGGGGTTTGAGCCTTTCGCCACGGCCACCGGCCATCAGCACCACATCAAACGGAAGTGCTGAACGCACTTCATCAAAATCAATCAGGCGAACAATGCGGTCGTTTTTATCGAGCAGGGGCACTACTTTTATACCATCAGCCTTCAGCCGCATCGATTCTTCCATGGTGAAGGTATGCTCTCTGAGAAAGCGAAATTTGCGGCACATGAATGCCTCAACAGTATCAGACGTTTTCTTTCCTGCAATGAGTCCCTGACGAATGTCTTTATCGGTAAGTGTCCCTATTAGTTTTTGATCGTCATCAAGAACAAAAAGAGTAAGTTTATTGCCGGCTTCACCCAATTTATTCATTGCATCAAGAATGCCTGCCGACGGGGCAATAATATTTTTATATAGAACGTTCATGGCTGTTTTTTTTTGATCGGAAACGCTTCCGTTTACATCTCAAAAGTAGCGAATATTTTTATACTCTCAACCCTGAATTTTATGGCACCTTGGTTTGCACCGCATTTTCATGATTTTTTTAATATTTTATCTAGTATTACCGCATGTGTAATTTGTAGTTATGGCTTTACGCCTTAATAACATGACAAAAAAACACTCAAAGCAGGTGGTGGTAAAGTACTCAGGAAGTTACTCGAATCTACACCGGGATAAAAGGCTTATGCGCCGGGTTCTCCCGTATTTTTTATGCTTTCTGATTTTTATTAAATATATCAATCCCTTCCCGACAATACATTTTTGCATCGAGGATGCAGTGAAGAATATACTGATGAATTATTTCGAGGAAGCCATAAGAAAAAGACGGTACAAAAAAATTGATATTACCAAGTGTCCGCAATGGATTATCGGGCTCAAAACCTGATAACGTAAGCACAGCACAACCTTTTGCTCTTGCAGTTTTGGCGGCTTTTATAATATTAGCCGAGCGGCCCGAACTGCTGATACAGATCACCAAATCACCTTCTCTGGCAAGCATTTCAATGGGTTTTGCAAAAACATCTTCAAAGCCTATATCATTGGAGATGCAGGTAAGCAGTGATGCATCGTTAAACGCCGTTGCAGGAATATTTCCGTTCTTCAGTAAATCAATAGCCGTATGACTTGCAATAGCCGCGCTGCCTCCATTTCCAACAAGGTAAATTCTGTTTTTTTTGTTTTGAATCTCGCTAAGCATTTTTACGGCACAGTCAATTCCATTATTAAATTTCAGCACAGAGCCTGAATTATCTGACGCTTCAATATGCTCTATCGCATTTTTAAATTCAGAATAATACGTGTCAACAAATGTATGTGTGTCCATAAAATTTACTTTGTGTTACGATTGAATTCAAAAATCAGATTTTAGAACCCTTTATACTTACCGTAAATGTTTTATCCGGAATGTCGGTAAGTTTAGGAAATGATTGTTCGAATTTCTGATTGGTAAAGATTGAACAAAGAGTGTTCGAAATATGAAATATTTTATCGCGTTTTTCCAAGGGTGAACCATCAATCATGGCTGCAATTGTTGTCCAGTTTTCACGATTAAACGAAAGACCGTAATCATGCCATACAATTATGGATGACTCATCTTTTAACAGTTTAAAGGCATTTATGGTATCCTGTTTTACTGCTTTGTATGAATGGTCGCCATCAATAAAAATAATATCAAATTTTTTGTTCAATTGAGAGAAATCATAGGTCAATGAGTTGTGCTTGATATGCAGCACATTTTTCAAATCTTTCGAGAAAAAACGCTGTAGCTTAACATGGTCAACCAATCCAAGCTCATTCATTTCAGCATCCGACAAGCTTATGGAAACACATTCTGCCGCGACCTCTGCAACGTTTACTAAGCTTTCGCCGCGAAAAGAACCGATTTCAAGATACTGACAGTTATTGTATTTTCTTGCGAGTGCTTTCAGCACAAGGATGTCTGTAGCATTTGAAGTTCCGTCAAGATAGGTGTAGCTTTTAATCGATTCATTTAAATCAGGCAGCAAATCAAGGATATTGATGGTTGGCATGCCCGACTTATAGCCCCTCTTGACCTTCGCATATCTTTTCCAGCTTGCCTCTTCGCAATAGCGGTAGGTAGCATTGGCAAAGTTTCTGATATCGAAAAACAGTGTTTTAAAAATAAAATAAATTAGTTTCAGAAGTCTCATACGTTATTTCATAAAATGGCTAATAAACTTGGTTAAATCTTTCTTATAAACGGGGTGCTCGTTGCCGATGATACCAACGGCAATGGTGCCCATACAGTTTCCTATAAAGGGAATTAAATCGGCAGGTGCTTTGGAATAAGCCAGTAACGAAGTAATAGATAATACGGCATCTCCGGCACCAACAGAATCTTTTACTGCTCCGGCAAAAGCAGGTGACGAATAATATTTCCCGCCTGAATACAATGTGGAGCCTGCCTGTCCTAATGTAATCGTGATGTTATTACAATTAGTGATATCACTTAATTTTTCAATCAGTGTTTCAATTGCGCCATAGTTATCACCAAATGGAAGTCTGAGTTCTTTTTCATCAATTGAAATATAGTTGGCGTTTCGGTATTTTGTTATGTAATTGAATCCGTAATTATTGCTGTTTGTCTGAGCATTAATTGATAGAAATTTTCCTGAATGCTGCATGTATTCCTGCAATCCGGGTGAAATAAATCCGTGTCCGAAATCGCAAATTAAGACCAGATCATAATTGTCTATGCTTTTTTTCAGGTAAGAAATTATTTCATTCTCAAGTGTGCTGTCTATGAATTTATCATTCATAAAAGTCACTTCGAAAAGTTTGGTGTTTAAGTATTTGTCGAGATACCTCCGCTTTGTATTAGTCGGGCTGTCGTTTCTGTAGAAGAATTTTCGCGCAACACCTTTTGACAGGTTGTTTTCAATAATGTCTATTTGGTCATTTTGAGAGCCCAGAACAGTTACCAGTTCAACATTCCCCGAAAACTGCTCCATGTGATTTGCAATAGCAAGGGCGCCTCCTGCATAGGCCGCTCCGTGAAGAAACATCGATGAAATGGTGGGTGATTTTGAGGATTTGCCCAGGGGCAGACAATAGTGGTATTCATCTATAATGGTATCGCCAATAACCAGCACGCGAATATCTTTTAAGGCATCTATACAGTCAATGATTTGTTCAGATGAGTATTTGTTTTTCAGGTTTTGCATATAATCCTGAACACTCTCGCTGTAAGGGCTAAAATGTGCGTTTATCAGGTTTGACGATGAAAAGACAATTTCCTCTGTGAAATGAATTTCTCCGCCAACCGATTTTACCGCATCTTCTTCAAGAAAAATATTTTTTGTAAGATCCTTCTCTCTGTCTTTGTAATCCTGACCTTTGATATACAAGTTCGGCTTCAGCAGCTTGATAGTTTCTATCGCCGTGTCCCATTTATTCAATGCAACATAATCAACATCCTGCAATGCAGCAATGGCTTCCATGCGCAGATTCTCGTTAAACACCGGCCGTCCGGGGCCTTTGTTTACATAGCGGTCGGGAGTAATCGTAACAATCAGAATATCGGCAGCATTTTTGGCAGCTTCAAAGTGTTTAATATGTCCCAGATGAAGCAAATCAAAGCAGCCGTGGCAATGAGCAACAGTCTTTCCCTGCTTTTTCAATTTTTCAATAATCAGAGCAAGATCTTCGAGATTTAATATTTTTGAGCCTGTCATAATCTGAACCGTAAGGTTGAAAAAATTAAGAATTTTTACCTAAATACTTAAACCAGCTCTTGGTCGCTTCGGCAATAGATTCCGGCTCCCACAAAGGTGCTTCACGCCAGTATTCAATATTTTCGAGCATTATTTTAACGCCCTCTTCAAAAGAGACCAGAGGCTTCCAGTTAAGAACTTTTTTTATTTCAGAAATATCGGCATGCGTACAGTCGGGTTCTCCCGGGCGTTTCGGGATATAAATGATTTCGCCGCCCAACAAGGTTACGAGTTTGTTTACACTGTAGGTATTATCGCTTCCGACATTCATGATTTTACCAATGGATTTGTCATCACCCGATGCCATGAAGATGGCATTGACAATATCGGTAACGAATGTAAAATCTCGGGTTTGCTTTCCATCGCCCACAACAGTGTATGGCTTGTTATTCAGTTTCTGTGAAAGAAAAACACCAAACACCGCACCATAGGTGCCGCTGGTACGAGAACGCGGACCGTAAACATTGAAAAAACGGGTTGAAGTAACCGGCAATCCGTAAATCTGCTGCCAGTACATCGCATAACGTTCTCCCAGAAATTTTGTTACCGCATACGGATATTGAGGGCGGATTTCGGCAGTTTCAGGCGTCGGATATATATCAGGAATTCCATAGCACGATGAAGATGCCGCATAAATTACATGCTTAACATTCGATTTGCGGCAACATTCCAGAACACTGATGGTCCCGTCAACATTAGAACGGTGATATTCCATCGGTCGCTCAATAGACGGAACAATATCGGCAAGCGCTGCCAGATGAAAAACCCGGTCAACATCTTTAAAAAGCGGCAGAATAGTATCGAAGTCGACAATATCAGCAACCTGAACAGATAATTTCGGATTGTTTTTATGATGCTCCAGATTCAGCAGGCGACCGGTGCTCAGATTATCAATTACAATTACTTCAAATCCCTCCTTGAGAAGCCGGTCAACCAAATGACTTCCTATGAAGCCGCATCCGCCTGTTACTATTGCTTTCATCTATTATTATTTTGAAATTTTATTTTTAACCCGCTTTAATCTTCCACCGAAAAATGCATCCGCATCAATTACAAACTGCTTCATTTTATGATTAAAATTATACATCTGAGAAGCTGTTACTTTCGGATCTGTTTTTCTCCACAGTCTCGGAACGCCAACAATATCAATATTGTCGATAACATGAGCTTTGTATTCGAGGACGAAATTATTATGTTGAAGAAAATTTTCGACATTCACTTTTCCGGCAGGTTTCCATGAATATGCATTGTCGCGAATGTACAACATTCCGCCCGGTTTCAGTATTCGGTTAAACTGCCTGAGCATGGCTTTTACCAAGATGGAATTCAATTCGGGCAACACCTGCAAACATATTACAAGGTCAAATGAATTGTCGGGAATCAGGTCGTAACGCCATGTCGGTAAATGATAGATTCCCTTTTTATCGTTATCAAATTTAAAATCAGACGGGTTTTCCGCGTAATCATACACCGGTTTCCCCAGTTTATGAAAATATACATTCTGAAGACAATAAGAATTGGGAATAGCATCCATAGCCATATAAATACTATCGGACGCTGCCGACCAGAGGTTTGCCTGCCGGCCGTAGCCTGCTCCAAAATCCAGCACATTTTTTATTTTATAACGTTCCTGAGCAGGAATCATTTGTGGAATAAAAAAATCATGAGCGTTGTTCAATCCCACGTTTAAGTGATAATCCGAAAAATCATATTCAAGCCCCAGCTCACTTATTATTCGTTTATCATTTTCTATACTTTCATGGATTAAATGTTGCAATCGCTCAGTACCGATATAATCGGGATAAACGGGCAAAAACCACTTCATCCACTTTACCAAATCCTTCTCTCCCTGATATTTCAAAAAATCATCGGGTAGCTTCTGAGAGTATTTCTGATCTCTTTTATTTCTTTTTATCTGATAATCCCATGATACAATCCACTTTTTTATAAAAGCTTTGTCATTGTTATATGCCTTGATAAAAAGGTCGTATATCGATTCTTTATTCATCTGTTCAATTTTTCTTAAAAAAGTCAAGCACTGACTGAGTAACAAACGCAATCTGTTCATTCGTCAGTTCAGGGAACATGGGCAGACTTAAAATTGTTTCCATCTGTTTTTCCGCTACCGGAAAATCACCTTTTTTATATCCTAAATATGATGCTCCCTCCTGCAAATGGATGGCGATGGGATAATGTATTTTTGAATCGACGCCCTGTTCTGCCAGATATTTTTGCAATGCGTCGCGCTGAGGAACCTGGATGATGAAGGTATGATACACTGCTTTTTCGTTTGCCGAATCAACCGGAATAATACTATTTTCGATTGTTTTCAGTTGCTTCTGGTACATACCGGCAATTTCTCTGCGCCTCTGTGTCCACTGTTCAAGCGCCCCTATTTTAACATTGAGTATGGCAGCCTGTATATTATCCAGACGTGAGTTATAACTCCAGAAAGCACATTCATCGCGGTTTATCAGCCCATGATTACGGGCTTTCAGAAGGTAGTTATATAATTCAGCATTGTTTGTTGTAATGACGCCGCCATCTCCACATGCCGATAAATTCTTTAATGGATGTAGACTGAAACAACCTGCAATTCCAAAACTTCCGACCTTTTTTCCGTTGTATTCAGCACCCACAGCCTGCGCGGCATCTTCAATCAGATGAATATTGAATTGTTTTGCAATGTCTGCCAATTCATTGAGCGGAGCCGGTCTGCCGGTCAAATGCACAGCAATTATAGCCCTGGTGTTTGGTGTAATGGCTTTTTTAACCTGAACCGGGTCCAGATTAAAGTCATCACGAACATCCGCGAATACAGGCGTTGCGCCTGCAATTGCAATGGATGAAGCTGATGCAAGGAATGAATTCGGTGCGGTTATTACTTCATCGCCCGGACCTATACCAAGACCTTTCATGGTCAGAAAAAGCGCATCCGTACCGTTTGCTACGCTAATGGCATATTCTGTTCCACATAAGGCAGCAAAACTCTTTTCAAATTTCTTTACTTCTTCGCCGAGAATAAACTGACCGGTATCAATAATTTCAGAGATAACTTCGAGTAATTCAGCTTTTATGTTTTTATGTTGAATTGCAAGATTGTTGTAAGGAACTTTCATTATTTATTGAAGATTAATTTTCTGCATTCTTTTTACATTAAAGTATTTATCATCAGTTAATGAATCGGGAACCAACCCACTGTTGAACGCTGATTTTAAATCTTTAACTGCATCTTCTATCGTGCGTTTTGCAATAAAGCCGATATCGTTTTTGATTTTTTCGGAAGAAATATGATACGACCGATTGTCATCTGTTGGCGAGGTTGTTATTTTTACGTTTTCACCAATAATATTTTTCACCATGCCGGCAATTTCAGATACGGTATGGTTTTCAAAGCCGGCATTCCACGTTTTACCCGATATTTTTTCTTCGGGTAATGTAAGAAGCTGGCAATACAAATCCGTCATGTCTTCGATATGAATATTCGGACGTTTCTGTGCTCCTCCAAACACGGTAATTTCACCTTTGTTTATGGCAAGATTCGTGAGAATATTTACGGTTAAATCCAAACGCAATCTCCTTCCGTAACCACAAACCGTAGCAGGGCGAATCGTGCAGGTTGTGAAATTATCAGAGCGAAATTTTTCAAGTATTTCTTCGCACATTGCCTTGAATTTGGAGTAATCCGTCAAAGGATCAAGCGCCATATTTTCATTAACATTCGGCTCCTCTTTGATGCCGTAAACGCTCGATGAAGATGCGTAGATAAATCGCTTTACACCGGCTCTTTTAGAAATTTCAACCAGCGGTTCAAACGCATCAAGGTTGATTGATTTTCCCAAATGCGGGTTGAGCTCAAAGCTCGGGTCGTTCGAGATACATGCCAGATGAATAGCGGCATCGTGCGATGGTAACAATTTTTCAAGAAGTTTTGCATCCCTGATATCGCCCTTAACTGCATGAAGACCGGGATGTGCGGCAAGCACCTCTTCGCCGTAAATCATCAAATCGAGCACCGTAACTTCATACCCATGCTTCAAAAGCTTGGGAACTAACACAGACCCTACGTATCCGGCACCACCGGTAACAAATATTTTTTTCATTTTTTAATGATTGAATTAAATCTTTTGGAATATTAATCTAACGTTTTAATGACTTTCGCCGGAACGCCTACAGCTGTAACATTAGAAGGAAGATCTTTATTTACAACACTGCCGGCTCCAACTATTGAATAGCTGCCAACTTTTCTCTTTTCCAACAAGGTGGCATTTGTACCAATAGAAACACCTTCTTCCAAAATTACATCTCCTGAAATATTAACGCCCGGATTTATCGTACAATAATCTCCGATATTTGAATAATGACCAATTGTACAGGCTAAATTAACTATAATATGATTGCCTATAATGATATTCGTTGTGATAATATTTCCGGCAGTAATTACAGTTCCTTCTCCAACAACACTTGTATCTGACATTATTACCGACGGATGTATTCCCGTAGCGAATTTCGCGTTCTTTGATTTTAAATAACTGACAATTTTTGATTTAGCTCTTGGACTTCCAATACAACAAACAAAATAATACTCCGAAATATCGTTGCCTTCTAACCATGACTTTGTACCCAGTACCGGTATCCCATTACGTATTTTCCCAGCCATGGCATCATTGTCGTCTAAAAATCCCGCGATTTCCCATATCGGAGTCAAATTCGCTTTATTAATGTCCCGGAAAAGCTGAACCATTTCGTCGCCAAAATTACTAGCGCCGTATAAAATTAGTTTTTTTGCCATTTTTATATGTTATGAAGTTTGTGTTTCCTTTTCATATCGCCGAAGTCTAAACAGCATAACTCATTCAAATTGAATCACCAATCAAATGCGATGACTTCAGTTCTGCCAATACTTCCCAACTCAATACATTTATCGCCTGTTTATATTTCACAAATTCCGTTTTGATAAACATATTGAGGATGTCAACATTGAAGCAAAATTAGTATTTTTAAGCGAAAGAAATCATGCTCGGGAGGTATAAATTGACTATTCAGTCCCCTTTTTTAAAATCCGGGTATAAAAGTCCGTTAATCTGACAATCTGTTGGCTGAGGAGTAAATTCGCTCTGGACTTTTTCAGATTGACAACCATTTGCTCATAGTTCAGTGAAAGGATTATTTTTTTCAGATTCGCAACGTCTTCTTCATGAATGCCAATTCCGGCATGATGCCGTTTTAACATCCAGCTTTGATAATAAATGTCATCCGCAACAAATACAGGTATTCCTGCCTCAATAAAATTAAATAACTTTAAGGAGGTTGCATACTTGTATTTTTCTTTTGAATGCCCCGAATCACTCAGAAAAAAAGGAATTATCCCAAAATCATACTTTGCAAGTTCTGCAGGTAAATTATCTAGAGATACGGCCTGATGAATGTGAAAATATGGGTTATTCTGCGAAATTAGTTTGTAGTCATCGCTGTCGGTCACATGAGTGGCCGGGCTGGGATAAATATGAAAATGGATTTTTTGCTCTGAAAGCTTTTCAATAACTTTATGAAACTGCGTAACACCATGTCTTTCCCTGCTGCGATGAGAACCCGAAATTCCACCGGCATATACAATATGGATATCATCGGGGTTCAGTTTTTTTTCTGTATCAACAATGCAATCGTCGTCGCAGTACAACGGAAAGAAAATATTATCAGGATGCGGTCTGATACCATATTTTCTGTAAACAATCCACGGTTCAAGGCTGTGGGCAACAATTCCATCCGATTTCTCGAGACAGTTCTTCTCATGCGGCAATTCTTGTTTCAGCCATCGTAACGTCGGCGGTAAGCTGTAATAACAGGCAAACACATCCTGAAAATCCATGATGAACTTTGCTTTATGATGCTTGCGTACAATATCCGGATAATAGCTCTTTACCGCAAAACCATGGATGATATAAATATTTTTTAACTGCCTTATGATTCTGATTAAATGAGGCTTGTTTCTGTACAGAATAACCTTATTCCAGCAGCTGTTCGAAAATTCTTCAATGTAACCCTTGGTATGGCACAGAAAGATGGTTTTATATTCGGGATTTTTAACCAGCCACTTTGCCATTCTTGATATTCGCGGACTTGTTGTTCCTCCCACAAATAAAATAATCTTCTCGCCGGAAGTCTGTAAGGAAATATTTCTCACCGGAACTCTCAGTAACATCGGAATAAAATCAAAAAATGAGGACGTAACCGAGTACAGCAGCAATCGTATTTTGGTAATATAGCTTCTAAACAGCGCAATGGACATGATCAATTATTTTAAACTGAAGTTTTTTTGTATCAGGGTTTTGTAAAAATTAATGATTTCATTTTTATAAACCAAAAATGTTATTGACCACATAAATACCAATTGTATAAAATTCAACACATGAATATTGTACTTAAAATAGAACGGGAAAAGCACTAATGCAAAGGCCGTATAAACGAAGGGTACAATCATTTGTTTTTTGTAATTCATATTGTAACGAAACATTTTTTTTGTTTCAAAATAATATACCAGTGTTTGAAATGGTTTTACCAGCAAAAACGCCCAGAATGCGCCGGACAGCCCGAATTTCATAATCAAAACAGTAGAAACAATGATTTGAAAGATTAAAGTATACAAATTTATTTTTGCAATCTTTTTCGTTTTCTTTAAGTATAAAATCGACGAATAGTACATGTTCTGAATCCCTCTGAAGGTAAAGCCAACACTTATCAGCAGCAAGAACGTGAAACCATAATAAAAGCTCTTATTCTTGACCACAAGAGGCACAATCAAAGGTATCACAAAAACAAACAAAGGCACTACCAGCAGCGTTATTCCGGTATAGGCATTGAAATAAATATTCACTTCAGGCGAATTGCTGTTGCTCTTTTCGCGTGTCCACAATGTAAATACTTTAGGATATATGGCAGAGGTCAGACCACTTTGCATGAACTCAATTAATAATGTCGCCGAAATAATGAAATTATAGATGGCAACATCATCAGTGCTTACATAATAATTGATAATGAAAACACTTAAATAGGCAATAATCCAGAGAACATTGAAATTAAAGAACAAGGGATAGCAATACTTATAAATACTTTTTAGAAGCGATTTATCGAAAACAAATCCGAAGTGCACCAGAAAAGAAATCAAAGCTATTATAAAAATTACCACACCCGATAACAGGCGCCCGTACATCGGACCTGTCAGAGAATACGGAAAAAGATAGAGTCCACCCAACGAAATTCCAATCGTCAGTATAAAATTGCTCACATTGAACCAGAAGAATTGTACGGGTTTTTGCTGAGCAATCAATAATGATGTGCAGGTTTTAAAAAAGCTGTTGAAAAATGCGGTAAGAATACAAAAAAAACCAAACGGGAAAAAACTAATATGCGCTTGTTCTTTAGTAAGATGTGTTGTATAAAAATTAAATAACTGCGGACCTAAAATACTAAATATCAATGTAATTATAATTCCCCAGACCAACAGTATACCTACCGAGGTTCCAACCAGCCGTTTCACTTTTTCATGATTATCCTGCGAATCATAATAATGATAAACGAGGTAGTGGTCTATCGCTATGTTTGCTAATATCTGCACCAGAGCAGTGAATCCGACAAACAAGCAAAAGATTCCGTAATCGCTGGTACTTAAATAATTTGCATAAAAGGGCAATAATATCAGACTCGATGCCAGCGGCAAAGCCCCAATTACGGTATATACGAGAGAGGATTTGAGAAAGCTTCTTGAAATCATCTGTTACAAACTCCTGTCAACTCAATATTATTATTGATTCGGATAAAATGCATCCATTTTCAGAAATCAATTGTGCACAAATACATAAACCAATGCCCGCACAAAAGCATTTCTATAACACGGTTTTCCTCCTCAAAAATTCCTTCAATTACCGTTTATGCTTCTGTTTTCTTGGTAAAGAAAGCTTTTTTTATTTCAAAACCTATCGCGGCAAGCAACATTAAAATAATTATCAATGAGCCGGCCAGAGAAACGGCACTTCCGGTAACAAAAGATTTCGGTTCAAATTTAAATTCTATTTTGCTGTCACCGGCAGGAACCACCATACCCCTGAGCACATAATTGGCGCGGAAATAAGGCACTTTTTCACCATTGATATAAGCATTCCAACCTTCCTCATAATATATTTCAGAGAAAACAGCCAACTGCGGATTCTTCACACCTTTGACTTCGTAGGTGAGTGCGTTCGGCTGATAGGTGATGAGTTTTATGGTAGATGCCGGATCTTTATCGCCTTTAAATGAAGACAACTGGCTTTCAAAACGTTTATCCACAATGGCTGTTGTAGCAGGAACAAAATTGGAAACGGCCTTGATTTCCTCATCGGCGCTCTCCACCATTTTCACGTTTTTCACAAACCATGCATTACCCAAAGCTGCGGGATTTCTCAATGGCGGAGCTCCCGGATTGTAAATAAAATACTTTGTATTCAGCATATTCAGCGAAGTAAGGCCGTACATGGTCGCAATCAGAATAGAGTCGTTCGGTTCGTTCTGAAGCACTTTCTCCAGTCGATCGGTCTCATGCATGAGGCGGGCTTCTATAAGCTCCTGATACCTTTTTAGCTTGGCGGCATGATAGCCTCCAATTGATTTATGAAAATAGGATGTAGTGGCATCGAGTGTAAAATTTCCACTGCTGATATTCAGCACCCTGTAGTCAAGTGTCGTGTCCTTTAAAATAGCATCATCGGCCACCGTCTTTGTAATGGGTGTTTCAGCAATTTTTGCAGCAACAAAGGTCTTGTTATTCACGTATCGTTTTGCAATGGGAACCATGTCAAGCAAAAATATCAAGGCAATTGCAGCAAAGAAAACATACTTGTTCATTTTCTTCATATACATGTAAAGGAACACCAGCCCTCCGCCCAGTACTATGAATAAGAGGCTGCGCCATGCCGACATGCGGAAAATGTATATGCGCGCAGATTCCATGGCATTGATAAACTGGTCGACCTGAGCGCCGCTCCCCTGTTTACGGTATTGTGCGAACTGACTGAGTTCGCTCCCGCTTGTAAAGTCGAAAAAGAATTTCGGCATCGCCAGAAACAGCAGTAATAAACCACCCGTAAGTGCGAATGAAACTAAAAACGGTACCATGAAACGTCGTTTCAGTTCTTTTATACCGAAAACTCCGGGATGTTCGCTTACTTCTTTCAGCGCTAAAACAGCCAGAAGTGGCAGCATAAATTCAGCTATTACCAATATCGATGATACACTTCTGAATTTGTTATAGAATGGGACATGATCGATGAAGAAATCAGTCAGCCACTTGAAATTATGACCCCACGACAGCATAATGGTAAATACTGTAACGGCCAGAATAATCCATTTGAAGCGGCCTTTCACAAGAAACATACCCAAAACGAACAGGAATACTACAAACGAGCCCACATAAACGGTGCCCAATGTAAACGGCATTTCGCCCCAGTACTGGCTTTGCTGTGCCACCGATTCTCTGAGCCGTGAATCAACCTGAGCCATCGCCTCTTTATTTTCTCCCAGTCTGCCCGAAGCGCCTCCTTTAACATCGGGAATAAGCAGCGAAAATGTTTCGCCTTTACCATAGCTCCATGCAGTTATATAATCGCGGTCAAGACCTCCCGATTTATTGCTTTGATCGCTCGTAAGCTCAGAACGGCCTCTGGTTGTTTCTTGCATATACTCAAATGATGTCCACAGGTTGGCAACGTTAGGACCGATTGCAAGAATAGCCGCAATCATTATTATACCCGCGGATTTTAGAAATGCCATGTATTCTTTTCTAATAATGAACCGTATCATTTCTACTAAACCGTAAATGCCCAAAAGTATCATAAGGTAGTACGTCATCTGTATATGATTCACGGAAATCTCGAGAGCCATAAACAGGGCTGTAAGTACGCCTCCCAGCAGATACCGTCCCCTGAAAATCAAAATCACCCCGGCAAGGACTGCCGGCATATAGGCAACGGCAATGGTTTTAGCATTGTGTCCCACCTCAAAAGCGATGAAAAAGTAGGACGAGAAGGCAAATGCAATGGCGCCCGTCATAGCCAGCCAGGGATTTACACGGAGCACAATAAGAAGCAAGAAGAACGAAATCATAAGCAGGAACAAAATACTCGCCGGATGCGGCAGTCCAAGCATGAATACACGGTTAAAGACCGGTATCACATTGGAGTTGTACAATGTGCTGATCTGATAGGCGGGCATACCGCCAAACATTGAATTTGTCCAGAGCGGCTCCTGACCCGTTGCTGCTCTGTAATCAAATATTTCCTTTGCACTCCCCTTGAATTGTACAATATCACTTTGGTTTAGTTTTTTCCCTTCAAGCACCGGGCTGAAGTAGAAAATAGAAATTGCAATAAATGCAATAATGGCTATTGCATAAGGCAGCATTTTTTTAATAAGACCGTTTTTCATACGCGCTATTCTTTTTTATCTTTTATTTCTTCAAAATCAATGTATTCGCCAATAAATTCTGAATTTTTCTTCTTGTCAGGAATATGTTCAATGGTCACATCTCCGGTTTTTTCTTTTCCCCGGGGCGAGGCTTGTTGCCCGTTCATAGTATCAAATCGTTTTTGTAACCTGAGCAGGTACCAACGCAGTAAAAGTGGCAATAAGTACCTAAAAAACAGCACAATTACCACATAAATAATAAAAAGCCAAAAAATAAATTTTATCATCGCCGTAAAAAAAAGAAGGAGATAATCGTGAAATTATCTCCTCCAAAATTAAAGGTTTTTATGTAGTTCAGAAATAAAATTATCTTTTATGTAATTTTTCATCTGATACGCTCAGTCTTTTTCTGCCTTTAGCCCTACGACTCGCAAGAACTTTACGCCCGTTAACTGATTCCATACGCTCCCTGAATCCATGGGTGTTTCTTCTTTTCCGTTGCGAAGGTTGAAATGTCCGTTTCATAATAGCTTATTTTAGGGAGTGCAAAATTACTTAATATTTTATATTCTGCAAATTTTTTTGATTAAAAAGCCTTCACAGATTGAAAAAAATAACAGGGTAGCCACATTACCACCCTGTTATTCAATAAATTAAAATTTATTTTAAAGGGGCATTTTTCAGGGTTTCTGTAAGGTAATCCCAGAACTTCTGTACCGATTCAATATTTACCTTTTCGGTCGGTGAATGAGGGTAGCGAATGGTGGGTCCGAATGAAATCATATCCCAGTTTTTATATACATCGCCCAACAAACCACACTCCAGACCTGCATGTATCACCTTTACTTCCGGAATTTTACCGAATTTTTTCTGATAAATTTCCTTCATGGTTTTCAATATCGGGGAGTTCACATTGGGTTTCCATCCGGGATAGCCTCCGTCAAATTTAACCTCGGCACCGGCCAGCAGGAACACGCCTTCCATCATAGCAGCCAGGTCCTCTTTGCTTGACTCAACCGAACTGCGCAACAAACAACTGATGTCTATTTTACCTTTTTCCATTTTTACGATGGCCAGGTTGTTTGATGTCTGAACCACACCCGGCATATCGGGAATCATAGAAATAACGCCATTCGGACAAGCATAAACAGCATTCAGGAAGTTGAATTGTGTTTTAGCATCCATCACTTTTGCGGGAGCATCGGCTTTGGCAACTTCAAACTGCAGGCCGGGTTCAACCGCCTGATATTCGTTTTTAAGAATGCCTGCAAATGCTTTTGCAAATTCTGCAAAAGCGGCTTCACCGGCTTTTGGAACGACCACCACGGCGTTACCTTCGCGTGGAATGGCATTGCGCAGATTACCGGCTTCAAAGCCCGCAACGCGCAATTTATGTTTGCTTGCTGCGGCGACCAAAAAACGAGCAAGTACTTTATTGGCATTGGCACGTCCGAGGTGAATATCCACACCCGAATGCCCGCCGTTCAGTCCTTTAATAATTACATTGTATGCAACGGAATCCGCAGGAACAGCTTCTTCCTGATAATTAAACTGTATTGCAGCATTGATACCGCCGGCGCACCCAATATACAATTCACCTTCATCTTCCGAATCGAGGTTCATCAGGATATCAGCCTGAAGCAGTCCGCCTTTAAGACCAAATGCACCTGTCATGCCGGTTTCTTCATCAATGGTAAACAAACATTCAATAGGTCCGTGCACCAAATCGGTTGCTTCCATAACAGCAAGCGCAGCAGCAACGCCAATTCCATTATCAGCGCCCAGCGTGGTACCGGTTGCACTAACCCATTCACCATCGATGCGGGGCAGAATGGGGTCTTTTTCAAAATCGTGCGCCATTTCGTTGTTTTTCTGAGGAACCATGTCAAGATGGCCCTGCAGAACAATACCCATGCGCTTTTCCATCCCGGGAGTCGCGGGCTTGCGAATTATCACGTTACCGGTTTCGTCAACGATTGTTTCCAGTTTCAGCCCTTTAGCAAAGTTCTGAACCCATTCCGAAATGGCTGCTTCGCTTTTTGAGGGGTGAGGGATTTTACATATTTCTGAAAATATTTTCCAGATTGCCTGTGGTTTTAAACCATTTAATTCATTAGCCATTTTATTATGTATTTGATTTGTAGTTAAATAATGTTTGGTTATACATTTAATTCTGTACTAAAAAACCAGATGAACTGTATTGAAAATCTGATTGGTTTTGCTCGTTTTCAAAAAATCCCGTAGGTTTGTATGCAAACAAATATAATTCTTTTTTGCCACAGCGGTGCTTGGAGCAAAAAAAATGAGTGTAAAAATGAAGGTAGAAAATAACAGCTGAAAAGCGTTTCGCGGCTAAAGCCGGGGATATAAAAAAAACAGAAACACGATTACTTATATTGTTTCATGCATTCATAGTGAATCAATGCCTGAAATGATTTTTAACAATATCATTATGCGAGGCAACCTTTTTTTTCCTATTCACGTCTTTAAGTGGTTATAAGGCTGATGAGTGCAGATAATCAATTAATTGAAGGGTGTAGAGCCAATAATCGCAAGGCGCAGAAAGCTATATTTGAGAAGTATAAAAACTCGATGCTTGGTGTGTGCATGCGGTATTGTAAGAGCAAGGACGAAGCCGAAGACGTTCTTATGGAGGCATTTATGACGGTTTTTTCAGAGATTCATTCGTTTAGAGGCGAAGGATCTTTTGAGTACTGGATAAAAAGAATCATGATAAACTCATCGATTAATAATTATCGGAAAAACCTGAAACATTACTTCCATACGGATATTGATGATATTGATGACCGAAAAATGGTCAAGAGTGAAAATGTAGAGGTATCGTCGGTAAAGGACATCATGAAAGTTGTTCAGCAATTACCGGAAGGATACAGAGTAGTATTTAATCTTTACGCAATAGAAGGTTACAAACATAAGGAAATCGCTAAAATGCTCGAGATAACGGTGGGAACATCAAAATCACAGTTATCAAAAGCTCGTAAAATGTTGCAAAGTAAAATCAGTATTTAAGCGCAGCACACTATGACAGACAATTTTAACATAGAAGATTTTGATAAGATAGACGAGATAGTTAAAAATGCTCTCGGCAACTTCAGCGAAACGCCTTCGTCTAATTTATGGACAAAGATGCGGCTGAAACTTTTCAAACACGACCTTTCTAATCTTTTCAGATTCAAGAAATCATTGAACCCATCGATGAACCCGGTAACACCGGTTTTCAAAATGGTATGGGTGCAGGTTGCAGCAGCCGCAGTTACAGTAGCGGTAGTTTCTACTATTATTTATATGGCTGTAACGCCCAAACAAAATTCCGAAATTGCCAATACAGACGATCATAATAAATCTATAAACAAGACTCCCGAAAAAACACAAAACAGCAAAACATTTAATACCGATAACAATACCACGCCTGAGCAGAATACAAACAACCTCCCGGTAATTAACAGCACTCATCCTGAGAACCGTAATGTAGTTACGCCTCAGCAAAACACAGTTGCACCTGTGCAAAAAGATTCAAAATATACGGAAAACGGAACTCCGGATAAAAGCAATAAAAACAATCAGCCATCAAACAATACCAATCCGGAGAACCAGAATATTCAGGATAATAACAACCTTACCGATCAGCTGCCTGTTAACCAGAACGGAAACAATCCATCTTACAATAACAGCGCAAATCAGGGAAATCAGAATAACAATCCCTCGGTGCTGAAAGTTCAGGGTGGCGGTAAGCCCGTTGATACCGTTACACAGCCGGGGCCGGATAAAAATAAATTGCAAGGTGTCGCAGCAAATGTGGAGAAACCAATAGTTGATGAACTGCCCGATCAGCAAAACGAAAACATTCCGGGTGATGTGATTGACAGTATAAACAACGGACAATGGCCGGGCGACAACACACAGCAGAATGATGATCATCCGCTGATTATCCCCAATGCTATTAATCCAAACAACGACGGTAAAAATGATTACTTCGTGATTCCGGAAATTGAATTGTACCCTGTAAATACATTGCTTATATTTGACCGTGGCGGTAAAATCATCTACCAAAAATCAGACTACCAGAACAACTGGAGCGGTGAGGGTTATCCCGGAGGTTCTTATTATTACGTGTTCACATACAAGAAAAAAGACGGAACCGAGAAAGTTGCACGCGGCAGTTTGTTCATAGTGCGCTAAGTTCTGTCAGAAAAAAATAATCATTATAAAGGCAACATCATCGTGTTGCCTTTTTTTCTTCTATTTCGCGGAAGCTGATATAGCGCGTTTCATAAAGCATGGTCATGAATTTTGTGACACGCATCTCCGCATCGGGCAAACCGCCTTCTTGGGCTTCATTCAGGTTTTGTATTATCTCCCCGACTTTTCGCACTCCGTCTATCTGCAACCAAACACTGCTTCCCAGTTCATCAAGATGAATTTTAAAATGCCGGGTACGGTTTTTAAACATAAAATTGTTGAATTTTTCATTGCTGAATTTCGGAACTAAAAGAATTACCATTCCTTTCTCATCAATTTCATGCCCTACTTTTGCAACAGGAACAACTTCCAGATAATTGAGTTTTTTGAGGATCTTTCGCCTCTGAAAAAAGTTTAATGCCACGTCCGTATTTTTAAGTTAAATTCAAATTTTCATTTTCTTCCAGTGCGGCTATCAGCGCCTGTCGTCCGGTCTCTATAAGCTCTTCTGCTTTGTAAAACTCAAATGTGCTGGCAGAATCGCGTGAAATGCTCACATGAATTTCAGGTTTGTATTTATCCACGGTAAGCGCAATAATCTGCTCCTGCATCATATCAAAACTCTTGTTCACAATATCAAGATAACCGATGGATTGGTTGTCTTTTGGAACCGGAGCGGAAGAGCCGCTGCCTTCAAGCAGTTCGGCAAGTGCGGTGCGGAACGAAAACCGTTTCTGCGGAATTACCGCAGGTGTGAATGCCGGTTTGCAATAGGGTTTGTTCGCATTGATGTCAACAATGGTCAGAATATCTCCTTCGGTGCGTTTTACCGCATCAACGGGCATAGGATTGATAACGCCGCCGTCAATCATTATGGTCTGGTTAAATTCAAGCGGAGTAATCACCGTGGGTATCGCGACCGAACCGCGGATGGCAAGAATCAGGCTTCCTTTATCGAATACGTATTGCTTCTTGTTGATGAAATCGGTTGCTACGGCAGCAAACGGAATATGCAAGTCTTCAATCATCTTATCTTTTACAAAGCATTCCAATGCTCTGAAAAAACGGTCGCCCTTGATGAACCCACGCCTGCCAAGCGTAAAATCCATCATGTTGAACACTTCAATTTTATCCAGTTTAAGCAGCCATTCTTTGAATGCCGACAAATTGCCCGATGTATAGATACCTCCGATTACCGAACCTATAGATGATCCGGAAACAGAAGTGATTTCATAACCGCGTTTTTCGAGTTCTTCAATCACACCTATATGTGCGATACCGCGTGCACCGCCACTGGCGAGCACCAGCGCCGTCTTTTTTTTATTCTGTGCTTCCATAAGTTGCAAATGTGCAAAAAAAAATGGGATTCTTTACCAGAATCCCATTTTAAAATTAGTTTAGAAACTTCCGCTTGGCGGAGGTGGTGCATCTGCTGCGCCCTTATTGCGCAATGGCAGCCACACAAGGGCAATACCAATAATAACGAGTACTACCAGACTAACACCAAATGAAGGGTTCTCAAAAATGGAGAATGTGGGTACATTCAGGAAATACAGTAATGCGAATACCAGCCCCATGAGCGCTTCCCCGGCAATAAAACCGGAAGCCAGCAGCACGCCCACGTTTTCTGCGCGTACTGCCTGACCAATGCTGAAGTTGTTCCTTTTCTGAAAATATTCAACAATACCTTTAACAACGCCACCCAGGAAAATAGCGAAGGTTGTTTCAAGCGGGAGATACATACCTACCGATACCAGCATCGGGCTCTTAACCTGCATCAGAATAAGACCTAAGCCCATGAGCATACCAACAATAATAAGTGGCCATGCCATCTGTCCGCCAACAATACCTTTTGAAAGCATTGCCATCAAACTTGCCTGAGGTGCCGAGAGGTTACGGCTGCCAAAACCGCCGTCATATCCTTCTTTAAGACCTTGTGCAATGTCGCCCTGATTCAGGATTACAAGTACGCCAAACATTACCGAGCCTGCGAGAATAACGCCGATAACATCGCCTATCTGCATTTTCCAGGGTGTACCACCAAGGATATGTCCGGCCTTGAGATCCTGTAACATTTCGCCGGCAACAGCTGCCGAAACACAAACAATCGCGGCAACGCCTAAAACTGAAGCAACACCTTCCTGTCCCGAAACACCGAGAGCCGCGAGAATAAGTGCGGTTACAACCAGTGCCGTAAGAGTAAGACCGCTGATAGGATTATTGCTGGAGCCCATGATACCTACAAGATATCCTGAAACTGCCCCGAACAAAAATGCTAAAATGATGAGCACCGTAGCTGCAACAATGGAAACGAGTAAACCGGCTTTAAAGATAAAGAAGGTTATAATGAACGTAAGAATGGCAACACCGAGAATGCCAATGATAATCCATGAAAAAGGAATGTCTTTGTCAATACGGCTGGTTTCGGATGCAGATGAACCGGCAGCTTTTTTCAGATCGCCGATGGCTCTTTTGATACCTGCACCAAGACTCTTGCGCATTTTAAACAGTGTAAAGCAGGCGCCCATGAGCATACCGCCGATAGCGATAGGACGAACAATGAAGCGCCACACCTGGGTAATCTGGAATGAAGAATCGCTTACGCGGGTAATGGCATCGTCGAGACCGAGCTTCGGATCTTTTGCCATGAGTATTCCTGCCCAGTCGGAAAGGAACTGAGTGTCGATACTCGGAGCGATGAAATAATAAATAATCGGAGCCAGCAAACCCCATGCAATGATACCTCCGCTGAAGTTGAGTGCACCAAGCTTGGGGCCTATGATATAACCAACGCCCATGTATGCGGGGCTGATACCGGGAGAGCTGAGCAACAATCCGCCTTTTCCTTTAATGGCTGTACCGGTAATGGTTTGTTTTGAAAAGGTGATGAATTTTTCCCAGCTTGTGGCAAAGAATTTGAATTCGCCCAGCGCTTTGATAACGGCACCGCCAATCATAGCACCAAATAAGAATTTGGAACCGCCGCCACCCGTGCGGCCGGCTTTATGAATTTCTGCTGCAGCAATAGATTCTGGGAATTTCAGTTCGGCATCATCAACCATTACACGCCTGAGCAGTGCAACGAACATGATACCAAGAATACCGCCGGCTATCAGAATAAGTGTTGAAGTAATGTAATGTCCCGGTGTATAAAAATCCGGCCAAATGCCGGCAATAAAAAATGCCGGTAACGTGAAAATGGCGCCTGCAGCAACGGATTCACCAATGGAACCAACGGTACGTGCAAAGTTCTCTTCTAAAATTGAGCCCTTCATCATTTTCAAAATAGCCATCCCGATAACGGCTGCAGGATAGGTGGCCGCAATGGTCATCCCTGCCTTCAAGCCAAGATAGGCATTGGCTGCGCCTAACACAACCGACATCACCAGGCCGATGATAAGCGCCCTTACGGTGAATTCGGCCATATTTGTTTCTGCCGAAACAAAGGGCACGAATTTCTTTTCCTCTGACATAATATTATGGTTTTAGTTTATAATTTATTGGTTCCGATATTTTCCGCTAAGTAAGAAAAAATCTTTGAATGCAGCAAGGTTTTTTTCCATCATGAATTACTCGTGCGACTAACCTGTCAAAGCCGCCTGTGTATCAGCAAAGGCTATGTTATTCAGGATGCAGTTCTTTTACTCCCAATATACCTGTCGAACAGGAAGAGTGCCACCATGGCAAAAGTGCCGATTAATACGAATATCATCCAGAATAAACCCGGACGATTCATGCCTTCAATAATGTGTACATAGAGAAACGCGCCTAATATTCCCCCAACGCCACTTCCTATCACACCATATAAAAAAGAATATCCGAGATACAGTGCTTTTTTATCGGTAGGTGCAATAAGCCCGACATAGGAAAAGAATTTGGGATGCGCTGTCATTTCGCCAACAGAGAACAGCAGCATAGATGCAATGAAAAGCCACGCATTTCCTGAGATAGCAAGCAATGCAATACCGGCAGTACCCAGTCCAATACCCAATATCATCGCGGTAAGCGCTCTTGTTTTTCTAAGTATTAATGATATTGGAATTTGCAGAATAATGATGGCTCCCGCATTGATTACCGTGACATGCTCGGCATCGAATTTCCAGGTCGGGCTGGTAACAAATAATGACAACACCGAATTCACAAAATTATTGACCGGCGTCATATCCATATATTCTTTCAGGTACCACAACACAGAATCGAACATCTGAAAATACAGTATCCAGAAACAGGAATAGATGAGTATCATGCCCATGAAGCGGAAATCTTTCAGCACCAGCAATGCCCCTCCGAATACTTTTAACAGACTTTTATTTTCTCTGTTTTCAGGACGGTTTGGTTCGCGATACACAAAAATATTCAGGAAGAGCATGGAGCCGGTAAATATGGATGCCATGATAAAAATATACGACCATGAATAGGATTTGAGCCAGGGTATAAGTATCAGGGGAAACAGAAAGGCACCCAGATTGATGGACCAGTAATAAATGCTGAATCCCTGAGAGGAATTTTTTTCGTTGGTGGTTTTTGCAATGGTTCCGGAAATAATGGGCTTGAATAATCCCGCGCCCAGTGCCATCACAATAAGACTTGCAAATACCAGCGCATAGGACGTTACCAGACTTGTGAGAAAATAACCGAGACTGAGCAGCACAAAGGCAAACATCAGTACACGGCGGTAACCATAGCGGTCTGCAAGGGCGCCCGATAAAATCGGAAGGAAATAAAGTAGTGGTGTTATAGTACTCTTTATCGCACCGACGCTTTCTTTTGAAAATCCGAGACCGCCTTCGGGAATGCTCATAACAAGGAAAACAGAGAGCACCGACATCACGCCATAATAGGAGCCGCGTTCAAAAAACTCCATGGTTATCACTGTCCAGAAGGTGCGCGGGTAGCCTTTTTTCTGAACACTTACATCATCCGCCATACTAAAAATTTTCAGTGAAATCCCTTATCTGAGCAGGTGAACCCATCCGGTAATGGTTCGTTTGGCGAGGCCTCCAAGCCTGCGTTCCCAAACATCACAAACATAATAATAAACACCGTCGGCGCATTCAATGCCGCTGTTCTGATTTTTACCGCTCCAGTTTATGGCAGGATCGGTTGAATGGAAGATTACCTTGCCCCAGCGGTTGTATATCTGAATATCTATTTTCTCGACAAAATCATACGGGAATGGCTTAAAGTATTCATTGACGCCATCGCCATTGGGGGTAAAAACATTGGGTAATTCATACAGGTGGCAGAGGTCAATATCCACACAAATAAGTTCACCGGGTACCGATTCATTGCCGGTAGAATCAACAGCCGTGATGTAATAACATCCGGCAACGGTAAAGATATCCGAGTGAACAAAAAACGTATCAACCATGCTGTTCGTTGAAAATATCAGCAGGTAATCATTGCTCTGATCGGGTGAATAATAAATATTATATTGATTCACGTCTTGAGCACAACTTTTATCGGGATAATACCAATTGAGAATATTCCTGATAGCCTGACAATCGGGCGTAACCGTAAGCGTTGGCGGGCAGGGCGCTTCATTATCAACCGGAATCCCGCATTTCTCTTCAGAATAATTTATCAAAGGATTTGCAAAGCCCGGAGCCGAATAATGACCAACCCCTTTTACTTTATAGCAGTAGGTAATACCATTCACCAGCCCTGTATCGGCAAAAGAAGTTGTAAACGATTTGCCGATGGAATCCCATAATAACGTCGAAGGATTCTTACGATATACTGCATAATAATCATTCGTCCAGGGGACATCCAGTGCCCAGTTCAGTGTAAGGGTATTATCCGATGGGCTGAGTGAGAGGTAGGTTGAGGTTGCTTCTTCGGTGGCACCGATATAAAAACGATTGCCCGGCGTATCATTATAAAAATCGATGCGGTAATGCTGCGGAATATCGGCAGTATTGATTAATGAGTCAATATAAGTTGTGTCGTTGATATCGACCAGCGAATCAATAAGAGTGAGCGCACCGCTCAGGTTGGGTCCTCTATAAATTAGATATTTGAATGGTCCCGGAATTTGTATTGTATCAAAATCAACAGCTTTTGACCATGCCACAAACACAGAACCGTTTACGGCATCGGTATTCCTTACACTGGCATGGATAATAACTGGAACGTCTTTGGTGAGTTGTGCACAGGCTTCGAGTGAGGCATAACTCTCCGCACCATCGGGGTAATATGCATAGACCATGTAGCAATAGTCGTAACCGCGTATCAGACCGGAGCCGTTGTTATTATCAATATAGGCAGTATCGATAAGTCCCGGAACATCCGCAATCTCAACATAACCTGTATAAGCAGGAATGCCCGTTTCGCAATTGCCGGGGAAAAATCCGTAATAGCCATTACGGCGATACACTTTGTATCCGATAGCATTTGAGCATTTGCTCCTGTCCCATTTCAGATGAATCGTATTTCCGGAGGGCGACGCAGAAAGATTTTCGGGAGCGGGACCTACTACGGTGATACGCAAGGATGCAAAATCAACCAGACTTACCGGTTGGCTGTTATCTTCGACTTTAAAGTTTACCTGATACGGTTGTTTTTTAACGTGAGAGCACTCCGTCTGCCATGTAAACAGTGAACTTACGCTGCCCGTTCCCTGCACCGGCTGGGTGAAGTGCGCCGGACTGTTTGTGATAACCAACGAACCACCATTACCGGTGAGTGTAAGCACATCGCCCGCGTCGGGGTCGGTAGCAACAATATTATATGATAAGTGGGTTCCGGCAAGCACGCAGGTATCATGAATATTAACAAGCTGTGGCGGATGATTGTCGCAAGGAACAACGGTGATTTGCATATCACGCCTTACGGAACCGATATGAATCCCATGACGCCATTCGTCTATAATGATGCAGATATTGTATTCGCCGTTGAGCTGTGGGCTGTCCCAGAGCAGGTCGCCGGTAATGGCATTAATGCCAAAGTAATTATTTGCCGGAGGAAAAATATATCCCGGAATATAATATCCGCCTTGCCCTTTGCAACTGTCAATGCGGTATGAAAGGCTGTCGCCGTCGGGGTCGTATGCCCAGGGGTTATGAACGAAAGGCTGGAACACACAGGCATTGTCGATGGGTGGATTGAGCAGCACCGGAGAGCTGTTTTCTCCCAGAAACGGATTGATGACGAGTTCTGTCTCTATATAAAACGGAATATTTACCGAATTGGGGATGTTGAAGATTCCGGCATTGCGGTTGGGGTCTTCGAGCCAGAGCATGTATGAGCCGGGGGCGGGATAGGTATGCCTTCCGCCGGTGCCGGTGCCATTGTATGTGTATGTATTTCGGCTGACATTATTCGGAAGATTTATTTTTTCTACGCGTTCTACCACATCAGAGGAGCCGTCGCCCCAATGCAGTTCCAGTTCCGGCCGGTCGGCCAGGCTGGGCGTGAAGGTGTAAGTAACGATAGTAACTTCGTAGGTAAGCGGCGACAGATATTTATACGTAATCTCCCCTGCCCTCTGGTGGGTAGCATAGGTGTACAGTGTGAAAAACACCAACAAAAACGACAGGGATATAGCTTTTCTCATTTATTCAAAAGCGAAACATCAAAGATACGAAAAAACCGGGCCTTGCGGGGATGAAAAAAATCACAGAATTACATATTCCCGAGCATGGCCTTTACGATGTTATCAGCGCCTGCGGCAATCTGAACCAAACCGGCATCAAGCATATAACAGGGCGTTGAGAACACATTATTTGCTGCATCCCTGATAACTTCACCATGACCGGTTTTAGTATGTGTTGCGCCCATTTTATTTATCGCTTCTGCAGTACCTGCATCATCGCCTATGGTAACGTTAATATTGCCGAGGATTTTGGCAAGCAGTACGGGTGCAATACAGAGGGCGCCAATGGGTTTATTAAGGTTGTGCATGTCGCGAATGGCCTTTTCAACATCAGCGTTCACCGAACAGTCTGCACCATCAAAAGCAAACGTACAGAGGTTTTTTGCTACACCGAATCCGCCCGGAATGATAAGGGCATCGAACTCCGCCGCGTTGAAACTGCTGAGCGGAGCAATGTTGCCGCGCACCAGCCGTGCCGATTCAATAAGTACGTTGCGGCTTTCGGCAGTTGCTGTTTTGCTGAGATGGTCTATAACGTGATGTTGCTTCACATCGGGCGCAAAGGCAGTCCATGCGGCACCATTTTTTTCAATGGCAAAAAGTGTCATCACTGCTTCGTGAATCTCGGCACCGTCGAATACGCCGCAACCGGCCAGTACCACTGCAAATTTTTTCATATCCTGATATTGAAGTTCTGAATCATCCGGATTTTCTTTTCCGTTAAGGAATAACAAAAATAGTATAAACGAAGATGAAAAAATGAATTAGTAATTAGTAATGAAAAATAGCAGGGCAACAAATTCAATTTCTTCTTTGCTCATCGGGATTCCTCATTACGCTTCGCTTCAATCGGAATGACGATATTCTTTGAGTCTGGGCGGCAATAGCAGGCGGCATAGCCGCCTGCTATTGCCGCTCCCCTATAAACAGAGACAGTGTCATTCCGAACGCAGTGAGGAATCTCTGGCTGAGAGGTGAAGGTTTAAATATATACTCTTTAGCCGCTTGTGATGTCAATGGTTGCGGAGTGTAACGCAGCGAAGTATCTGACACTATTTTTCAAAAATAATTTCAGAGATCCCGGATTGACAACACCTGCAACATGAAAATTACCGCAAAGGGTTTCGTGCACAGCTGTTCAGAAGTGAAGTTGGTTGATAAGGGTGGTTTCCAGCGAACGGTATCCGTACTGAGCCTTTACGTATGCCTTAATCCGTGTTACCCGTTCGGCTAATTCCTTATACTGTGCGATGCGGGCAGTGCGGGCGTTCTTCAGCAACACCGTAGCCTGCGCAATATTATCACTCATACCGTCGAGGCAGTCTGCCAAAGCCTGCAATGAATCAATCTTTAACGAATCCGCTGCCGGATTATAGCCCTGAAACTGAGACAGGGCGCTGATGATGTCCCGGAATAAGCCTGCTACGGCGCCATAAGAGCGCTCGGAACGGCTTACTGCACGGGGTTCAGTCGCTGTATCCGGTTCTGCAACGGGACAGACAGGCCGTGAAGTTCTCATACGCCGTATATACCCGGCAATGATGCTGAGTTCGATGGAATGCTTGCCGTACTGAGCTTCTACAGCTCCGCGTATACACGGAAGCAGTTTCTCAACCGATTCTCCTGACCGGCGAAAGGCCTTTGCCCTCAGAAAGGCAGCATGACTGTAATTCTCTTTCATGGCTGCTTCGGAATCATTGAGGGTAACAAGCCCGTTGACAAGTGTTGTCATTGATGCAAGCTGTTCCTGCTCGCGCGGAGGATTGTATCCGTCGAAATCACGGATATAAACAACAAGATTTTGTGCTTTGTGCAGTTGTGCCCCAAAGGACTTTGGAGAGTTTGTCTTCATGTATTGTTTTTTTTATTGCCCGAAGTGCCGGACGATTTCCTTTCTCAAATATACGACCTCCGAACACAAAATGCATCATTTCTGTGATAAAATTAATTCACAATGTGTTCTTTTATAAAATTACAAATACACTGTTTTTTTTAGAGCGCATTTTTTCTTTCTTTGAACTTTTGAGCGCAAAAGTTCCAAAACGCTTCATTTTCCGAAGGCGTTTCTCAAACGCACGGGCTTACGCGGAAAAGTGTTTCAAGCCCATGCTTTGGCCCGACCCTTTAGCCCGACTTGAAACCTTTTCCTCATAACGCTGCCGGAAAATGGTTTTCCTTCGGAAATCGGTTTTTGATAATTGCTTTTATTAATAGCGTGACCTTATCTAACCGGGACTTTTCGTCCGGTTCATTCCTTACGTTGGTTACGAAAGCAAGGAATATATTATCGAAATATTTCATACTTCGAGACATCCCAACTTGAATATGTTATTGAACAAGCAGAAATACAATTGCTGCAAGCCGTGTCAGGGTTGAGCATGCCCCGGTATACATTTCCGATACGGCATGGAACAGATTCTTACATTAATGGAACAAATACTCAGAGTATGGGAACACTTACTCATGCCATGGGAGCAATCATTTTTGGCAAGGGGAGCACTTACACATGCAATGGGAGCACTCACGCATTTTTTGGGAGCAGATACAGAAGGCAAGGGCATAGTCTCAACGGCTGATGGAGTAATTACAAATGCCATGGGCGACGGTACAACTGTTATCGGTGCATACTCACATGGCAAGGGAGCAATTGGATTAAGCAAGGGAGGGAGCCTACGGTACCCGGGATAAAAATCAAGATGCAGCGGATGGAAAATCCCCGTCAACTCAACGTTTACAGTAGCGTTTTCTGAAGTAATTTAAGTATGATTTCTTTCACTTTTCCTTCGTTTCGTTTTCCGCCCTGCCCGAAAACAACAAGGGCTGTACCTTGAATTCAGATTCGGTACAGCCCTTTTATATTGGTCAGTCTGATTAATAAATCACCAGTTTATCGGTCTTCAGGATGCCCTCATTATTTCTGATAACAAAGAAGTAGGTTCCTGAAGAAAGGCTGCCCTTGCTGATGAGCAGTTCACGGTTCATAATACCGTTGCTTTTCATAACCATTGTTCCGAGCACGTCATAAAGCTCAAGTTCAAAACTGCTGTTCTGCATTGGTGACGTTACCATAAGAACCGCTGTTTCGCTGAAGGGGTTCGGATACAATGTGAAGGCAACAGAAGAATTGATTTGTTGAATGCCGCTGTTCATTACGGTTACCGTATCGCAGAACGCGGATGAATCGCCGCAGATATTCCATGATGAGAGGCAAACGTAATAATCGCCTGATGAAGTATAAGCATGTGTAGGATTGGCGTTCGAAGAAAAACTGCCATCACCGAAATCCCACATCCAGCCCGAAGCACCGGCAATAGTGCCTGTGAAGTCTGCCGTCAGACCTGTAACTAACGCTGTAAAAGCGTCTGATAATATTTCAGGACATGTGGTAACGTCTGTGTAAGCGGTATCGGTAACACCACAGAGGTTAGAAGCGATGAGCATTACCGTGTAAGTGCCATTGGCAGCATAGGTGTGTGATGGATTTTGTGCTGTAGACGTTGCCGAGCCATCGCCAAAATCCCAGATGCGGCTCGTTGATGTGGCTGTAGTATCCGAAAAAATAACCGATGTTCCGTTATCGTTAAATGTAAAACCGGCATCCAGAACTTCGGGACATACAGAAAAAGTCTGATAAGCGGTATCCGTTTTCCCGCAAAGGTTAGCTGCAATCAGGCTTACCGTATAGGTTCCATTCAAAGTATAGGTGTGAGACGGATTCTGAGCTGTGGTGGTAGCCGTGCCATCGCCAAAATTCCACAACCATCCGGTAGCCGTGCTGCTTGTATCGGAGAAATCCGCGGTGTTTCCGTTAATCAGATAGGTAAATCCGGCCGATAAGGGTTCGGGGCAAGCCTGAACGTTCTGATAGGCCGTATCCTTGGTGCCACAAAGGTTGCCTGTTATCAGACTAACTGTGTAGGTTCCGTTTGTGGTGTATGTGTGGGTTGGATTCTGAGACATATCAACAGGAGAACCGTCGCCGAAATTCCACGCCCAGCTTACGGCAGTTGCGGTGGTATCGGTAAAATCAACAGAAGGTCCGTTGTCGGTATAAGTGAACCCTGCAGCCAATACTTCGGGGCATGTTGTGATAGACTGAGTGGTGGTATCTTTCAGCCCGCAGGGACTTTCTGTAATAAGGGTCACCGTGTAGGTACCGTTAGTGGCATAAGTGTGCGACGGGCTTGGAATAAGGTCCATGGGCGAGCCATCACCAAAATACCAGTTTGAGGAAGCAGCATTCACAGAAATATTCGCAAAGTTCATCTGGCTGCCTGTCTGATTCGATGTAAAATCAGCAATGGTTTTTCCGCCGCAAACAGTAAAAGTAGTGCAGGTGGTGTCTGTTTTACAGGAATTGGTGATGTAACTGCAGGCGGTATACGTTCCTCCTGCCGGGTATGTATGCATAGGATTCCAGATTGCGTCAAGCGGAGAACCGTCGCCATAATCCCATACAGAATAAAACGATGAATCGGAAGCATCCGAGAGCTGCATGGTAAGCGAATCCACCACTACGGCATTTGCATTGTATGTGATTACCGTATCGTAGTAGAGATAAACACGGCTGATGCCGCCGGAGCCTTCGGTCCAGAGACTTTGTGGAACTGTGCTTGCAAGAGGGAACTGCATACCCAGACGGGAAAGCGTAACCGCGTTTCCATGGATGGTACTTGACACCGGCATGGCTACATAAGAGTTTATTCCGGCTCTTGAACCGAGTACTCCTATTATATCGCCTGTCTCAACCTGAATATTCACCGGAAAAATACCTGTGGAAGAACCATCCTGAACAAGGAATAATGTAGTAAAGTCATCTGTGGAAGACATATACACTGGCGGAGTGTTACGAAACCTCATAATCGCGATTGACTGATTTCCGGTACCGGCATCCGTTGGAATGCTTGCGCCTGTTATTGTAAAACAGCAGGGTGCCGTGAACCAGTAACCGCGTACATTGCCGGAGAAGGTTGAACCCTGTGCCGGTAACGGCATCTGAATCTGTACCTGTGCAGATACGGCCATGCTGATCACTATGAACAGAATGACAGAATAAAAATGTTTCATGTTTTTTGAATTTAGGTAGGTTGTAAAAATAATAAAATTTCCATATAATGATTGCAAATTCATATCATTAGTTTTCGATAAAATATCTTTGGAAAAATGCACTGTAAGAAAATGCCACGTCCAATGGCAGATTCGCAAACCGTGATGCACAGTCTGCATCAGGTATCTAAAGAAAGTTCAGGAAAATCTAATCGTTCAGAAACTCAAACTGCTGATTGCGCTGTCGCGGAATGAAGCCTGCATCTTTAATAGCCTGCTGCATCTGTTCTATATCGAGACTGTAATCGGCACCGGCGGTTGACACCACGTTCTCTTCAATCATCACCGAACCAAAATCATTGGCGCCGGCATGCAGGCAGAGTTGTGCGGTGGGCACTCCTACCGTAAGCCACGATGCCTGAATATTATCAAAGTTAGGAAGCATAATGCGGCTGAGTGCAATCATCTTCACATATTCCTGTTTGGAAACGGAATTTGAAATTCCGAACTTCTCTTTAAGCAGGGTTCCGGCATCCTGATACGGCCAGGGAATAAACGAAATAAAACCTGTTGCCCCTTCGGGTTTCTGATGCTGTACTTCGCGAATGCGGATCAGATGTTCAATACGTTCTTCCATGGTTTCCACATGACCGAACATCATGGTTGCCGACGTGGTGAGTCCAAGTCTGTGCGCGACTTTCATTACTTCAAGCCATTCGGCAGCCGAACATTTTGCGGGCGATATTTTTTTACGCACTCTATCGGATAATATTTCGGCGCCTGCTCCCGGCAAACTGTCGAGACCGGCTTCTATAAGTGCATTCAGCACCTGTTCGCAGGTCATGTCTTCCAGTGTGGCAATATGCACAATTTCGGGAGGTCCGAGGGCATGCAGCTTCAGGTTGGGGAAGCTGCTTTTAAGTTCCATGAACAAGCCTATATAAAAAGAAAGGCCTAACGCAGGATGCATTCCGCCCTGCAGCAATACCTGATTACCGCCCAGCGCAATCAGTTCTTCAATTTTCTCTTTATACTGCTCTGTTGTGGTAATATAAGCATCGGGGCTTTTGGGCCGGCGGCAAAAGTTACAGAATTTACACTGCGATACGCATACATTGGTGATGTTGATATTGCGGTCAATAAGCCAGCTCACTTCCTTTACGGGATGTTTGCTCATTCGTATTTCATGGGCAACCTCCATCAATGCCGGGAGCGGCACTTCGCGAAAAATAGCTATTCCTTCGGCAGCGGTGAGAAATTCTCCGCCAAGTGCCCTTTTCAGTACTTTCTCAGTATTCACGATATTAATTTAATGTAGAGCAAAATTAGGATAAACCCGTGAGCTATGGGGCAATTACGTTTAAAAACATTTGCGGATAAGATATTAATCAACAAAAGAGGCCGCAGGAATGCTGCAGCCTCTCTGAATTTCCAGCAGATTATCTTAATGAAGTACGGATACGTGACCCACTTTTTTATATTGCTCGCCGCGGGCATCTTTATACCATAATATCCATACATAAACATCTTCTTTGATGTTGTCGCCTTTATGATCACCATCCCATGCCTGATTCAGGTCGTGCGTTTCCCACACCAGTTCGCCCCAGCGATTGTAAAGATATAATACGTATGAATTGGGGTCGGCATTGGTAATTATCGGTTTCCAGGTGTCGTTAATTCCGTCACCATTGGGAGAGACCGTATTAGGTATGTACACAAAGATTTCGGGAAGCACTTCAACGATACGTGTGGTAGTATCGGCACAGTTATGACCGCTGGTTACGATCAGCTGTATGGTATGAAAGCCTTCTCCTATGTAAGTATGAATCGGGAACTCAATATCGGAGCTGTCTTTATTCAGACTGAGCGGATCGCCGAAATTCCAACGCCATGTAACCGCAGAGAGCGACATGTCAATAAAATCGACATTCGGGTCTGAAAAGTCAACCACATCGGGATGTGCATTGAAGTCGGCCACCGGAATGCGATAAGCATGCACATCGGTAGACGCAGAACCAACGCAACCATCGTAAGTTGTAACTGTAAGTGACGGATTGAATGAACCGACACCCAGGTAGGTATAAACCGGTGCCACCTGACTTGATGTATCGTGTGTAGTAAACGGATCATCGAACTGCCACACTATGGATGAATCATTTGAATTGTTATTGTATGAAAAATACACGGTGAGAGGTTTGCAGCCTTCATTAGGTTCCGCAATCAACGATAAACTTACGGGTGCAAACACATTCACGGTACCCGTAGCAGAACCGGTACATCCGACAGCATCGGTTCCGTAAACCGTGTAGGTAGTTGTGAATTGAGGTGTAGCTGTAACAGATGCTGAGGTTGTTGAAGACAAACCGGAAGTAGGTGTCCATGAATAATTCAAAGCCCCTGATGCTACTATTGTTGCAGAGAATCCCGGACAAACCGAAACAAGTGAAGGATTCACTGCCATGGTAAGGGCAGAATTAACGGTTACGGTTTGCGTGGCAAAGTCTACGCATCCTGTAGTCGGGTCGGTATAAGTATAGGTGATGGTGTGCGTACCGAGGCCTGCTGCAGCAGGATCAAAGGTGGTACCCGTAACACCGGGACCTGAAAATACGCCGCCTGCCGGGCTGCCGCCGCTGAGCTGAAACGACGGAGAATAGCTGCATACCGTTTGTATCGGGCTTAATGTAACAATGGGAAGCGGGTTAACAACGATATCTTCGGTAACATCATCAACACAACCCGTAACAGGATCAGTATAAGTATACGTAAGTGTAAAGGTTCCCGCACCGGCAGTTGTCGGATCAAAAGTGCCGCCGGTTACTCCTGTGCCTGAATATACGCCACCGGCAGGAGAGCCGAATGTAAGTGCAAACGATGCAAGGTCGATACAAACATCAGGTATTGGCACCGAGGTAACCACCGGGAGCGGATTAACCGTAATAGTTCCTGTTGCGGAATCAGTACAGGTGTTGGGGTCGGAATAAACATACAGAACCTGATGCACACCGGTACCTGCCGTTGAAGGATTAAAGAGTGTTGCCTGAGTACCGTCGATATAATACGTGCCACCCACAGGATCGCCGCCCGTAAGCGTGAATGTGGGAAGGTCGATACAAACATCGGGGAATGCCGCCAGCGTAACTATTGGAAGCGGATTTACTGTAATTGTTTGAAAGGCGGTATCGGCACATTGGTTATTATCTGAATAAAAATATACAACCGCTGTAACACCTGCACCTGCAACAGCAGGGTCGAATGTATTATTGGTAACACCGGTTCCGGCAAAGGTGCCACCGGTGGGTGTTCCGAAGTTAAGTGCAAAAGCCGGCGCATCAATACAAACCGCGGGTATTGGGCTCACCGATGCTATCGGCATTGCATTTACAGTAACAGACTGTGTAATGGAGCTTGAGCACAAATTCCCATCCGTGTAAACGTAAGTAATAATATGGGTACCGATACCTGCAGCAGCAGGATCAAATACGCCGTTGTTGACGCCGGTTCCGACGTAAGCACCGCCAAGCGGTGTACCTTGCGTAAGTGTAATCGGAGCCACATTTATACAATATGGACCCATTGAAGCAAATGATAATACCGGAAGCGGGTTAACGGTAATTGTTGCAGTAGCAACGCCCACACAGTTATTGGGTGCGGTATAGGTATAGGTTATTACAAAAGTTCCCGCACCTGCCGCTGCAGGATCAAAAATACCATTACTGACACCGGTGCCTGAGTACACTCCGCCGACGGGGTTTCCACCGGTGAGCTGTAATGGAGAAGCATCGATACATAAGGCTGAAAGCGGAGACATGGTTACAACGGGCGGAGGACTTGTTGCTACAACATAATTTGCAGTGGCTGTACAGTTATGTGCATCCGTTACGGTAACGGTATAGCTTCCTGCAGGAAGGTTGCTGATTGTAGGAGAACCGGGTTGTCCGCCTGACCATGAATAAGTAATGGGTGACGAACCATTATTCACGGTAAGTGCTATTGAGCCATCGAGTGTTCCCGTGCATGTTTCATTTACAATAACGGCAGATAACGTAATGCCGGGATAGGTTACCGATTGAGTGACTACCCAGGTGGATGTTTGGTTGGACGCACAGCACACCCATGGGGGGCATGAGCATTGGTAATAGCTATAGCAATAATGCACACAGCAGGGATCATAAACGTGCAGTGAAGGGCAGCTGTTGGAGCCGGGTAAACCGGTACAGCACCATGCATAACTACCACCACCGCAGGGAATCTGAATCTGGCTGGAAGAGTATTCCGTATTCACATAAAAGCAGCATGTTCCGATTATTGTTTGTGATACTCCGGTTGGAGTATAACCGGATGGAGGTGTGCCAACAGGATTGCAAAGGGCTTTCATGCCGCCTTTCATCTGACCGTTGTTCTGCTGCAGAACACCCTGTCCGCCGATGCTGTCGCCAGGAACATCTTCCTCAAACGGGCTGACACCGGTAACTCTGCTTACGGGAGCCCCCGGAGTATAATAGTAAGTACCATCGCTTCCAAACATTACAATGCGGTAATAAAGAATATCGGGATCACCTTCGGCCAGCCGGTCGTTGTACATGTATCGTCCATGGCCTGTTTCGGTAGAATACAAAATAGTGTTGAAATACTCAATGCTGGTAGGATAAAACAGTGCATGCACATCCGGGAGACCGGAAGCTGCGCTCTTTGCCAACGGGAAAAAATTAATGCCGTCTAGGCTCTTCTCAACAGTAACTTTCGTTATTGCCGGTGTTGTGATGTTTTCCCAAACAATGTGCGTAACTGTGTCGCCAACAATTCCCACATGCATAAAAATGGTGCTTTGCTGACCCGACAGTTGGTTTTGCCCGAAGGCAATTCCGCCGCTGCCTATAAAAAGGGCAAGAAACAACATGAGTAAACTCTTCCGGAGGTTCATCTTTATTATTTTGTTTTTTTTAATTACGATGCAAAAATAATCAAATTAGAAAAGCATTAAAAGTCTCAATCAATTTAAAATCTGCTAAATATACAACAATTTGGTATAATAAGTCCAAAAACAAGGTTCAATTAACTTTTCATTAACCAGCGTTTAAATTGAAAGTAAAATCAATGGAAAAAAGTACTTTTACTTCAAATCTCAAATTATGTTACTGAAAATTTTAAAAAACCGTCCTTCAAATCCCGAAATTTCAAGCATAGAAATCATCCAAAACGCTCGTCAAATAAAGGGTAAAACGGAAGAACAGCTCAACCAACATGAAAGAACATCTATACTTAATCAATTAAATAACGAGCATAAGACGTTAATTCTTATCAATCGGTTGTACAAAGTACTTGGTTTTTTTCATCCTGACGAGAAAAAAAACAGCCCCAATCTTACATTGGAAGAATGCCGCCGAGCGGGCGAAAAGTCGGTTTGCCTTCTTAATGATTTAAAGCTAAAGGAAGTAATCGTTATTTCCGAATCAAAATCGGGAAGTAATGCGCTGGCATTTATTGAAGGAATGCTGCTAGGAAATTATCAATTTATTAAATATAAATCTGAGAAAAAGGCAAAATCCCATAGTCTTCATACAATTTATATAAACTGTGCCGGCATCAGCCAGAAAGACATTGACCAACTTAATATAGTAGCAGACTCTGTGTTTTTTTGCCGGAATCTGGTTAATGAGCCTCAAAGCTGGCTGACCGCGGTGAAATTATCTGAAGAGATTTCCGGTATGGCAAAAAGCAGCGGTGTGAAAGTTGAAGTGTTCAATAAAAGTCGCATTGAGGCATTAAAAATGAACGGACTTCTTACGGTGAATAAAGGCAGCAGCAGACCGCCTACGTTTACGGTAATGGAATGGAAGCCCAGCAATGCCGTCAACAAAAAACCCATTGTTTTAATTGGGAAAGGGGTTGTTTTTGACACCGGTGGCATCAATCTAAAAAGTTCGGCAGGACTCGATGGGATGAAATGTGATATGAGCGGTGCAGCGGCTGTATCAGGTGCTATCTGTGCCATTGCCCGTTTAAAGTTACCATTATATATAATAGGACTATTACCGGCGACCGATAACCGTCCGTCGGGCAATGCATATGTACCGGGCGACATTATAGCAATGATGAACGGCGCAACGGTAGAGGTATTGAATACGGATGCAGAAGGCCGTTTGATATTGGCAGATGCCATTTGCTATGCCGACCTTTTCAAACCGTCGTTATTAATAACCATGGCAACTCTTACAGGAGCAGCGCATGCTGCTATCGGAAAATACGGCATTGTGGCTATGGGCGCCGACAGCAGCAAGGCCGTTGCAGAATTAAAAAAGTGCGGTGATGCCGTCCATGAGCGCTTGGCAGAGTTTCCATTCTGGAATGATTATGATGAGCTGATAAAATCAGACGTTGCTGATATTAAAAATGTTGGCGGTCCCTACGGAGGTGCGATAACGGCAGGAAAATTCCTGGCGTATTTTACCAAACATCCGTTTATTCATCTGGATATTGCCGGACCGGCTTTCGTTGATAAAAAGGACAGCTACCGTGGTCAGGGAGGCACAGGAGTCGGCGTAAGATTACTGGTGGAATTTGCGCGTGTGATGGCAGCAAAAAAAAGCTGATCAGATTCCGAGCAATCGTTTTACGACCACTGAAACGCGTGCGTTGTCAGCTCTTCCGGCGAGTTGCTTTGTGGCAACGCCCATCACTTTGCCCATATCTTTGATGGACGCAGCGCCGGTTTCGGCGATTGCGGCTTTGATTATGGCTTCCAGTTCATCGTCGGGCATGGCTTTCGGAAGAAATTCCTGAATTATGTTTGCCTGAAAAAGTTCAATGTCCGCAAGGTCATTCCGGTTTTGTGAAAGATAAATATCGGCAGTTTCGCGACGTTGTTTCACGAGTTTCTGCAGTATTTTTATTTCAGTTTCTTCGCCCATTTCAGTGCTGCTTCCTTTTTCGGTTTTTGCGAGCAGCAATGCTGATTTAATGGCGCGCAGAGCTTCCAGTTTGTCTTTATCCCGGGCCAACATGGCTGTTTTCACTTCGTTATTGATGGTTTCTTCTAAGGACATAATTGTGTGTATTTTTTATGAATGAACAAAGAAAAACGGGTTGTTCCATCAGCCAATTCGTGCCTTTCGAAACAACCCGTATATTAATAGCCTGATGTGTCAAACAATCGTGCTCAGTCCACGTTATCGTGCAGGTATGAGTTTGACCTGAGCCCCGGTTTTTTATCATCATCTTCGCCCAGTGTATAGCGTGACACTTCTGATTCGGATGATGGATTATTATCAGTAAGAGTAATATTTCTGCGCTGATAAGCGGGTTTTTTCTCAATTTCCTCGAGGCCCGGTTGGGTTTTCAGTTTCATGCTCAGGCTGCGCAGCACATCCATGCGCTCGCGGGCTTTACTAAAAAGTTTAGCATCTTCTTCCGAAACTTCCGTTGCAAGTTTTTCCCTGACAGGGGCGAAAAGGTTATTTATTTCTTCGTTTTTATGTGCTGCGGGTTCAATTTTCTTCAGATAGGGTTCGCGGCTGTCGGGAGTGGGTGTTTCAAATTTGATGTCGCTCTGTTTCACCTGCGGTTCCGGATTCTGCACCGGCTGATTTTGTGTGATTTCAGGGGCTTTTGTTTCTGAAGTTACAGCAGGTGTAACGTCGAGTGTTTCCTTGATAATCAATTTCATTTCGTCTTCCTGAGGTACCGGAGTTACTTTGGCAACAATGGTTTCCTCATCAAGATGAACGATTTTTTTAGCCGGTTTTACGTTAATTCCGTTGTACTGTAGTTCACCTCTGGCAGAAAAACCGGTTGCAATGATTGTAACGCTGATTTTATCGCCCAGCGTATCGTCGGTACCGTTGCCCCATATAATCTCTGCAGTTTTGCCGGCTGCATTCTGAATATATTCGGTAATTTCGGCCACTTCATCCATAGAAATTTCTTCTCCGCCGGATGCGATGTACAGCAGAATATTCTGAGCTCCGGTAATATCGTTATCATTCAGCAAGGGAGAAGTAAGTGCCATTTCAACAGCGTGAATCGCTCTGTTTTCGCCGTCTGCAATACCGGTACCCATAACGGCAACGCCGCTGTTGCGCATAACGGTATTGACGTCGTTGAAATCAACGTTGATGTAACCGATAACAGTAATAATCTCGGCAATGCCTTTAGCAGCGATAGAAAGAATATCGTCGGCTCTTCCAAAAGCTTCAGAAAGTTTCAGGTCACCATGAAGTTCGCGCAGTTTATCGTTGCTGATGATGAGCAATGTGTCAACATACTGTCTGAGGTCTTCTATTCCGGCTTCGGCCTGCTGTCTGCGTTTACGACCTTCGAATGCGAAGGGTATGGTAACAATTCCAACAGTGAGTATGCCTAATTCGCGCGCCACAGAAGCAATTACAGGTGCAGCGCCCGTACCGGTGCCACCGCCCATTCCGGCAGTAATAAACACCATTTTGGTATTGGTAGAGAGTATTTTCTTTATTTCCTCAATGGTTTCAACAGCCGAGTTTTTGCCAACTTCGGGGAGTGAACCGGCGCCCATACCATCGGTAAGGGATGCGCCCAGTTGTATCTTGGTAGGCACGGGACTCATTTCAAGTGCCTGCCTGTCGGTATTGGAGATGATAAAATCTACCCCGTTGATTCCAAGTTTAAACATGTGCGATACCGCATTGCTGCCGCCTCCGCCTACTCCAATTACTTTTATTATGGACGATTGATTGATTGGCTGGTCGAATTTTATCATAGTAGTTCCTTAAAATAAACGTCTAAAAATACATATTAAAGTATGCTCATTGGCGGTTTTCCCCTTACTATTTATTAACTTTTTAATGTTAATACAGGTATTCCCGCTTACTTACAAAACTTTAGCACAAATTGATATGCTGAAAACTTTTTTTGCTGACCCTATTCATCGGCACCTTTGTGCTGATTGATTAGTTTATTCCTTCGTCATCAAAAAATGATTTACTTCTTTTAAAAATGGTGTCGAAAAAGGTACCTTTCACCTTCTGAGAATGTGTGGTGATAGGTTTTTCCTTTTGTTTGATTTTATTGGCAAACTGAAGTCCTTTTATCACCAGACCAATACCGGTTGAATACATAGGAAGTGCCATTTCTTCCGGAACTTTTTCAGAAAGATGTTCGTTCGGGTATCCGATACGGGTGTCCATTCCTGTGACGTATTCGCACAATTGGCCGATATTTTTTAATTGTGCACCACCGCCTGTGAGTACGATTCCGGCAATAAGTTTTTTCTCGTAGCCTGAATTTTTTATCTCGTAGTACACGTGTTCGATAATTTCTTCAACACGTGCCTGAATGATGCTTGCTAAATTTCGCAGCGTAATTTCCTTTGGTGGCCTGCCTTTGAGCCCGGGTATGCTTACAATTTCTTCGTTTTTATTTTCGCTGGCAAGGGCAGAACCAAATTTAATTTTAAGTTTTTCTGCCTGATCTTTTATTATCGTGCAGCCTTCTTTGATGTCTTCGGTAATAATATCGCCGCCCAGCGGAATCACGGCAGTATGTCTGATAATATCATCCTGAAAAATAGCGATATCGGTTGTTCCACCGCCAATATCAACCAGTACCACGCCCGCTTCTTTTTCTTCATCGGTAAGGCATGCATCGGCAGAAGCCAGAGGTTCAAGAATCTGTTCGGCAATTGCGAGCCCGGCTTTGGTCACACATTTATTGATATTTTTCACGGCAGAAACCTGACCGGTGATGATATGGAAATTTGCCTCGAGGCAAATGCCGGACATTCCAATCGGATATTTTATCCCGGTTTCTTTATCAACGATGTATTCCTGTGGAATTACATGGATGATTTCTTCGCCCGGCTGCATGACGAGCTTGTACATATCGTCCACCAGGCGGTCAATATCATCCTGACAAATTTCGGTTTCGAGAGAGTTGCGGATAATGCTTCCGCGATGCTGAATACTCTTTATATGCTGGCCTGCAATGCCCACATTCACAACTTTAATATCAACGCCTGCCTGAATTTCAGCCTCTTTTACCGCCTGTTTGATAGACTCAATAGTGTATTCAATGTTGGATACCACTCCTCGTTTCACACCAATAGACTTGGCAGTGCCGTAGCCCAGGATTTCAATTTTTCCGTACTGATTCTGACGGCCGACAATCACGGCAATCTTAGTGGTGCCTATATCAAGGCCAACGATGATTTCTGATGCTTCCATATTCGCTGAATTAAGTCGTAAAACTAAAGAAATATTGAAAATGTCGGGTTGAATACTTATTGGATTTTGTGCACAATGCACGCAAACCTCAAGAGCAAACCACCTGATTTTTATATTTTATATTAATGGTGTCATACTTTTCCCATCCTTCATTTATCAATCCTTTACGGTAAAATATTATAAGTTTTTCAAATTTATCCTGCATATTATCGGCATCACCAAAAATAATAATATGGTTCCCGACTTTAGGGATGAGTTCCAGTTCGCCAAATTTGTCAACATACACCTGATCTATCTGAGATTTTAAAAAGTCATTATGGTCGATGTACCGAGCCAGACTAAAAATTTTATACAGGCTTGTTTTGCAAATCGCGGAATCGATTTTCTTTTTAGGATTACCAAAATCGAGGTCGGTTGAAGGCCAGTAAATATCGGTAATAAGGCCATTTGCAAACAGCACATAGGCTGTTTTTCCGTTGCCTGCTTTCATCAGGTGTCCGTCTTCGCTGATATAAAATTCTTCATTCATTGCATTTTGTACACGTGCCAATGGTTTGCGCGGTTCAACATCAATTCGTACATGCCCGTTAATGGTAATATAAATCTGCGTGCTTTTCACATAGGGATCGCTGTTAATCGCTTCTTCGAGTTTTCCAATATTGATATCGGCCAGGTGAACGCCGTCAACGGTGTCGCCGAGGCCGTTAAGGTATGAGCGAACATCATTTTCAGAGATAAGCGCATTCTGCGAATTCTGAGCAATAGAGATTTCAACGCCTTTACACGCAGTGCGCCCAAACTTTTTATTCACCACTACCAACAGGGCAAACAGCAATATTGCCACGAATGTCCAGACGGTAAAAACAATTATTTTTCGTTTCATTTACCGTGTATTTTTTGTTTTAATGCGTGTTCTATGGGTTCGACCAACTGGTCTATATCGCCGGCTCCCAGTGTAAGCAATACTTCTGGCAGGTCATTTAATAATTCATCAATAACAGCCTCGCGCCGAAGCAGTTTTTTATCTGGCAACTCAATTTTATCCAATAACATTTTTGAAGTCACACCTTCGATAGGAAGTTCGCGCGCCGGGTAAATATCCATAAGATAAACGCGGTCGAGCAATTTGAGACTTTTGGCAAATTCATCAGCAAAATCGCGTGTACGGCTATACAGATGCGGCTGAAAAATGCCCGTGATTTTTTGTTCCGGGTACAGCTCACGCACGGAGTTGATAAAGGTGCGCAGCTCTTCGGGATGATGGCCGTAATCATCAATATAAACCATTTTGGGCGTGTTGATGTGATAATCGAACCTCCGCTTCACACCGGTATAACTTTCAATTCCTGTTTTAATGCGCTCTTCATCCAGGCCGCAACAAAAACACGCGGCTGCTGCAGCGATTGCATTTTCTATATTATGTCGTCCCGGCACACCGGCAACAATATTTTGAATTATTCCGTTCGGGTGACGAAGATCAAAAATAAAATTCGCATGTTCAATACGGATATTCTCAGCGTGAAAATCGGCGGTACCCGAAGCGGCATAAGTCAGCACAGTCGCGTCTTTCTGTTCGGGAAGCCGCAGCCCTGATTTATGTATCAGAAAGCCTCCTTTCCGAATATTTGCAGCGAATAACGCATATGATTCTTCAACCGTTTCTTTTGTTCCGTAGATATCGAGATGGTCGGCGTCCATAGCCGAAATCACAGCAATATCGGGATGAAGTTTCAAAAATGAACGATCGTATTCATCGGCCTCAACTACGGCAATTGTACTATTTTCAGAGCTTATAAAATTACTGTTGTAATTTTTACAGATGCCACCAATAAAAGCGGTAACAGGGAAACCTCCTTTTTTCAGAATATGACTTACAACAGAAGTTATACTTGTTTTTCCGTGCGTGCCGGCAATAGCAAGGGTTTTCATATCATCAACCAACATTGCCAGGACTTCTGAGCGTTTCCTGAGGGTATATCCGTGTTCCTTTATATAAATAAGTTCAGTATTGCCAACAGGAACGGCAGGTGTATATACAACAAGCTCAGCGTGAGCCGGAATGAGGTCAATGCGCTCTTCGAAATGAACCGGAATACCTTCGGCAATGAGTTCATCCGTCAGAGGCGTTGGTGTTTTATCATAGCCGCTTACACTCACGCCACGGGCGTTAAAGCAACGGGCAATAGCACTCATTCCGATACCTCCGATACCCAGAAAATACACACATTTTAATTCCGGAGTTACCATATTATCCGTTGTCATTTACCAAATCCAAAATTATCTGAGCGATAGTAGCTGCCGCGTCTCTGTAAGAAAGACTAAGAATATTCCGGCGCAATCCTTCCTTTTGTTTTTCATCTTTCACAAGACGTATCACTTCTTTTACAAGATTTTCTCGTGCATCCGCATCTTTAACCAACAGTGCGGCACCTTTATTTACGAGCGCCATCGCATTTTTTGTTTGATGATCTTCCGCAACATTGGGCGAAGGCACCAGTATCACCGGTTTATCAACCAAACATAATTCGCTTATCGCGATGGCTCCTGCGCGCGAAACCACTACATCTGCAACGGCATATGCAAGATCCATTTCCGTAATAAACGCAGAAGCTTTAACACCCGGAACTTTCATTTGGTCAATAGCATTCGCAGCGGTTTCAGCAAAAGATTTCCCGGTTTGCCAGAGTAATTGAATTTTGTTTTCAGGAAATAAATTCAGGCTGTTCAAGATGCTTTCGTTGATAGTTCTTGCGCCCAGACTACCACCGACTACGAATACAATCTTCCGACCGTCTTTCAGACCAAAAAAGTCAAGGCCGCGCTGCCGTTTCCCTTCCAAATCAACCACATCCTGCCTGACAGGATTTCCTGTAAGTATTATTTTTTCTTTAGGAAAAAATCGTTCCATACCCGGATAGGCAACACAAATACGGGATGCTTTTCCCGCCAGCATTTTATTGGTAATGCCGGGGTAAGAATTCTGCTCTTGCAATACCGTTGTAACATGATTTCGTGATGCTGCCTTTAACAGCGGTCCGCTGGCATATCCGCCAACGCCAACTGCAACATGAGGGTTAAAATCTCGAATAATTTTACCTGCATTTCTGGTTGCTGCAATTACTTTGAAAGGAAAACTGAGGTTTTTAAGAGTTAGTCTGCGCTGAAGTCCGGCTATTTTCAATCCAATAATCGGATATCCTGCGGCGGGCACTTTCTCCATTTCCATTTTGCCCAGAGCGCCCACAAATAAAATATTTATTGAAGGCACTTTGGCTTTAAGCGCATTGGCAATAGCAATCGCCGGAAAGACGTGACCGCCCGTTCCTCCACCTGAGATTATTATTCTGATTTCATCCGGCTGCATATTCCTGTTCATTTTCTGTTTTGACCGGAATAGTCTCCGGTTCTTCGTTTTCTTTTTCAACTTCGCGGCTAATGCTAAGCATAATGCCAATTGCAATACTCGTGAACCAAAGTGAGGTACCACCCATACTTACGAGTGGCAGCGGCTGTCCGGTAACCGGAAATAGTCCCGCTACAATTGCCATGTTAATCATTGCCTGAAACACCAGGGTGAAACTGACCCCCAGCACAAGGAGCGCTCCAAATATTTTTTCGCATTTTGTGGCAATCCGAATTGCCCGGAATAGAAGTATCGTGTAAAGCAGCAATATAACAATGCCGCCGATCAATCCATATTCTTCAACAATAATCGCATAAATAAAATCGGAGTATGCTTGTGGCAGATAGTTTCTCTGAGTGCTGTTTCCCGGAAATTTTCCGAAGATTCCGCCTGTAGCAACGGCAATTTTCCCCTGAGTTACCTGATATTCATCATCGGGATTGGTATGCCCACCAATTGTAAAAAATGTTTCAACACGATTTTTCCAAGTACCAACGCGCCCCTGATTGGAAGAATTCATCAGTATCAGAATGAAAATAGACATGGCTAAAACCATGATTCCGCCTAAGTACAAAATGTATTTTGTATTAACGCGTCCGATAAACATAAGGATAATGCAGGTAGCAAAAAGTATGGCCGCGGTTGAAAGGTTTGCAGGAAAAATGAGCATACACACTAACAGAATCGGCACCATGATAGGCAAAAATGCAGATTTGAAATCCTTTATCTGGTCTTGTTTTTTTGAAAGCATCCGGGCCACATAAATTATTAATGCCAGTTTTGCAAAGTCGGATGTCTGAAAATTTATATCGATGACGGGCAGTGTAAGCCAACGGTTGGCGTCATTGATACTTGTTCCGGTAACCAACGTCAGCAATAAAAGAGGGACAGCAATAAACAGGGCAACCTGCGATATTCTGGAATAATGCGTGTATTTAACAAGATGAGAAAGGTACATCAGGCCAAAGCCCATGAGCATAATAGCGGCATGTTTTAGCAAATAGAACTCGGTATTTCCGGCTTTATTACGATATGCAAGTGTTCCAGTAGAACTATACACCGCGAGAATTGAAAACATGGAGAGCAGGAACACTACTGCCCATATAACTTTATCGCCTTTCAGATTCTTTAAAAATTTAAGCATACCGTTGCCCCCGGGCTTTATCAAAGGTCATAAACTGCTTTTTTAAACTGATTACCCCTGTCTTCAAAATTTTTGAATAAGTCAAAACTTGCGCAAGCGGGTGATAATAACACAACATCATCGGCTTTTCCAAGATAATAAGCCTTTTCAACGGCTTCGGTGGCCGAAAGAGCATCCAGAATTTCGGGAACGATATCTTTAAATTCCTCGTGAATTTTAGCGTTATCGCGACCAAGACAAACAATTGCCTTCACTTTTTGTTTCACCAGCACTTTGATTGTGGAATAGTCGTTCCCTTTATCAACGCCGCCAACAATCCATATTACCGGTCGTGTCATGCTTTCGAGGGCATACCACGATGAATTGACGTTGGTTGCTTTGGAATCATTTATGAATTCAATTCCATGCACCCGTGTCACAAATTCAAGCCGATGTTCCGCGCCCTGGAAATCGGTAAGGCTTTCCTTAATTACGTCTTTACGGATATCGAACAGGCGGCCTATAACTCCGGCGGCCATTGAATCGTAAAGTGTTTGTTTACCCTGTAATGCCAGATTTTCTAACGTCATCTTTTCCTTTATTTATTGGCAATTATTTTGTGATTGTATTTTGCTTATCTAATTTTCAATGTTATTACAGTCATGATGGCGAGTATAATTCCAACAATCATGAAGCGTATCACTATTTTTGATTCATGGTACCCAACTTTTTGATAATGATGGTGCAAAGGGGCCATTCTGAAAATGCGGCGACCTTCGCCAAATCTGCGTTTCGTATATTTAAAATATCCGACCTGCATCATTACTGAAAGACTCTGAATGAGGAAAACTCCGCACAGCAGAGGAATCAGCAGCTCTTTGCGAATGATAATAGCAAACACCGCTATAATGCCACCAATAGCAAGGCTGCCTGTATCGCCCATAAAAATTTGTGCAGGATATGAGTTATACCAAAGGAAACCAATGCAGGCCCCGACAAAAGCCGCGATAAATATTACAAGCTCACCAGAATTGGGGATATACATAATATTAAGGTAATCGGCAAAAACAGTTGAACCGGAAACATATGCAAGTACAGCCAGCGTAACTCCGATTATAGCCGACGAGCCTGTTGCAAGCCCATCGAGCCCATCGGTTAGATTTGCGCCATTTGAAACTGCTGCAAGAATAAAAATGACTATAGGAATAAATATTAAGAATGCCCAATACTGATAACCGTCGCCAAGCCATTTCAACAACACCGAATAATCAAATTCATTATTCTTTACGAATGGAATGGTTGTTTTTGTAGATTTAACGGACTCTTTAGAAAAAACGGCAGGAGCATTATCCTGAAAATTCTCGACTTTAAAAATATTTTGTGAAGAAACAAAATCCTGATTGGTTACTTTCTCTTTAATTACGACTGAGTCATTGAAATACATAACAATTCCCACGACTACGCCCAACATCACCTGACCTATGATTTTAAATTTTCCGGCGAGTCCTTTTTTATTTTTCTTGAAAACTTTAATGTAATCATCGAGAAATCCAATCAGTCCAAGCCAAATTGTAGTGATAATCATCAGTATCACATACACATTGTGAAGTTTTGCGAACAGCAGCGTGGGTATCAGGATGGCGGCAATAATAATCAGTCCGCCCATGGTTGGAGTCCCTGATTTTTCAAGCTGCCCGTTCAGTCCAAGGTCGCGAACTGTTTCGCCCACCTGTTTTTTGCGCAGCATGTTTATAATCCGCTTCCCAATTATCAGTGTAATAAATAATGACGTGATGACAGCCATGCCCGCACGAAACGAAATATACTGAAACACGCCGGCACCGGGCATGTCATAAGCTGTTCTTAAATATTCAAATAAATAATAAAACATACTCGTTCAATTTTAATCTTCATTCAAAAATGCAGTAATCACTTCTTTGTCGTCAAAAGGATGCTTCACTCCATTAATTTCCTGGTATTTTTCATGGCCTTTTCCTGCGAGCAGGATGATGTCGCCGGGCTGCGCCATAATGCATGCGGTTTTAATTGCTTCACGACGGTTGGTAATTGACAGTACATTCCGTGCAGCTTCAGAATCCAGCCCATTTGTCATATCGGTAAGAATGGCTTCAGGATCTTCAGAACGCGGGTTATCTGATGTAAGGATAACTTTATCGCTCAGTTCGGCTGCAATTTTTGCCATTACCGGTCTTTTGGTTGAATCGCGATCGCCGCCCGCACCCACGACGGTAATAATATGTTCGCCACCGGTACGTACACTGCGAATTGCCAACAAAATATTTTTCAGTGCGTCGGGTGTATGCGCGTAATCAACAATGGCTGTGATTTCCCTTTTTGACCGTATGTATTCAAATCGCCCTTCGACAGCTTCAAGGCGACTGAGCACCATAAGCACTTCACTTTTTTCCTGCCCCAATAAAACGGTTGCACCATAAATCGCGGTCAGGTTGTATGCATTAAACTCGCCAACCAGGCGGCAGTATACATCGCGCTGATCAAGGGTAAGATGCAGTCCGGTGATTTGATTTTCCAATATCCTGCAGTGGAAATCAGCAACATTCTGCAAACTATAAAAATACTTTTTGGCCTTTGTATTTTGCACCATAACATCGCCATTACGGTCATCGGCATTTACCAGTGCGAAGGCTGTTGAGGGCAGCTGATCAAAAAATAATTTTTTCGCTTTAATATAATTATCAAACGTTTTGTGATAATCAAGATGATCATGCGTAATGTTGGTAAAAATGGCGCCGGCAAATTCAAGACCTGCGATACGTTCCTGAACAACGGCATGTGAACTTACTTCCATGAAACAATACTGACAACCGCTTTCAACCATTTGAGAAAGCAGATGATTGAGTGTTACAGGATCGGGAGTGGTATGTGTTGATGGAATATCGGTGTCGTTGATTTTGTTTCTAACAGTCGAAAACAGCCCGGATTTGAAGCCCAGAGCACGGAACATATTATAAAGCAGTGTCGCAATGGTTGTTTTACCATTTGTGCCGGTAACTCCAACCAAATGAAGCTTTGAAGAAGGGTTGTTGAAAAAATTAGATGATATATACCCCAGAGCACGGGCGCTATCAGGAACTACGATGTATGTAATATCATCTTCAATAAACGTTGGGATTTCTTCGCAAACTACCGCCACAGAACCGTTAGCAATGGCTTGTGGAATATAAATATGGCCATCAACATTGGTTCCTCTAACGGCAACAAAAAGACTATTTGCTTCTGCATTTTTCGAATTGAGGCAGATTCCGGCAATTTCAATATCAGTAGAACCCGTTATTTCTACGGTTCCTGCTTTATACAATATGTCCTTTAATAGTTTCAATGCTTCTGAAGTTTAAACAATTCCTAACACAAGCGTTACTGATTGATTTCTCACGATTTTCTGTCCTGTTTTTAACGACTGACTTTTCACTTTTCCTTTGCCATTAATTTTAACATTCAGCCCCATTTTTTCGAGCATAAATACTGCATCTTTAGCTGTCATTCCGGTTACATCAGGCATCATGAACGCATTTACCGGCTTTGCAGCGAAGCGCAGGTTAAAATTTTCGCGGCTCACTGTTACCCAGTCAGAAACGGTATCGGGCGAAATCACTTTAAAATTCAGCACCTTGTAAATAGTAGATAAATCATCCTGATACCCGGCCTTTGCAACAGGTATGGAAATTCCGTTGAATTTTGGCGGCTCGCTGTGGATACCAAGTTGTTTGGCATACACTCTATCGGCAATTTCTTTAAAAACCGGCGCTGCAATCTGACTGCCATAAAATTCTGTTCCGTTGGGTTTATAAACGACTACTATGCATGAATATAAAGGCGCATCCGCAGGAAAATAACCCACAAATGAAGCAACATACTGGCTCAGCCAGGTTTTTGCCTTTTCATCATAAATCTTGGCAGTACCTGTTTTCCCGGCAATTTTAAACACCGATTTATTAATATTGGATGCTGTTCCTCGTTCCACAACGCCTTCAAGCATTTTACGAACTTTAGCAAGCGTTTCTTTTGAACAGATTGCCTGACGAAGTACAATAGGATTAAAATGCATCAGCTCAACACCTGATTTCCCGATTGCCTCAATAAATCTGGGTTTGATGAATACTCCATTGTTTGCAACGGCATTATAAAATGCAAGAATGTGTATGGGTGTAAGTTTGATCGAATAGCCAAATGCAAGACGGGGAAGGTTATACAGCAAACGGTTTGCATCACCCATGTAAGGACCTTTATCTCCGGGAATATCAAGATTCAGAGAATCAATAAGGCCCATTGCGTTGAACAAACGTCTGAGTTTATCTGTTTTATTATGAAAAGTTTCCCAGGTTATTCTGGACGTTCCGCGGTTTGATGAAATTTCAAAGGCACGTTGCAGTGTGATACTTCCACCTGTATTATGTGAATCATCTATTGGTTTTCCGTCGGTCGGGCTCAGCATTGGACCAACATTTACCATTTGTTTTTCAGGATCTACAGGATTTTCTTCGAGGACAGCCATCAGTGAGGCCAGTTTGAACGTTGAGCCCGGTTCGATTTGCCTGCCTATGGCATAATTGTACACCTCTTTATATTTACCATTGTCGCCCCGAGTAAGGTTCACTATAGCTTTTACACAGCCTGTTTTCACTTCCATCAGCACTGTACAGCCCCATTCGGCATTGTTGGAATCGAGACACCGGCGCAAGGCACTTTCGGCAACATCCTGCAAATTGCAATCAAGTGATGTATAAAGATCAAAACCATTTTTTGGTTTAACCAGTTCCTCGTTTTCAAGTTCCTTCCAGACGCCCCCACCAATTTTCTTGAGCATGGTTGTACCGTCGGTGCCGCGTAACACGGGATCGTATGCGCCCTCAAGTCCTACCATATACTTGTCGGTAATCAACTTCTGTTCAAACCCGCTGAATTTACCCATATCTTCCAGTAAGGGAAGTTTTTCAAGCTTTGCGAGTTGAGCCTGATCAACTGTTCTTTTAATAGGCACACCTTTATAATAACAGTCGGTCAGAAGCTTAACATAATATTTTTGAGAGTGGTCGCCAAAAAGATTGAACATGCAAAGCGCAAGAGTATCCAGTTGTTTAATAAAATCCTGATTACCTATTTTACTTTCTCTGAAGCTAATTTTAATTTTATACTGTGCAAGCTGCATGTAGCCTATGGTTCGGTTTGCCAGATTGCCATAGGGGAATTCCCGTATCTCCATGGTATTTACCACCATACCTCCACGATTTTTCCCCAGTCGGAAAATCGGAAATTTCTTCATCATCTTCATGGTGTCATACGGAACCTGATGCTTCAGCAAAACATAAGAGCAAAGGCTGTCTTTGACAAAATTGTGTCTTGCTCTTTCAAGTTTATCGAGAAAGAATTTTTTGGGCTTATTAAAAGTGCGGCCCAAACAGCCCGAGAGAGAATCAATTTTTTTGTTCCAAATACTGTCGGGTATTACCTTTGGATTGACATCCATTCCAACCTCATAAACGTTGACGCTGGTGGCAAGCAGGTTGTCGTCTTCGGCATAAATATTACCTCTGACGGCTTTCACCACGTCATATTCAATGCTCACTTTTTCTGCTTTTTTCTTCAGTTCAGGACCTTGTACAAACTGAATATAGATGAGCTTTCCAATAATGACAAACGAAAAAATCAATACCAGTACATAAATCAGGTATGATCTCATCAATATGGATTTCTTGTTATCGCTCATTTTATTACAGCAGTGTTTTTCAGGTCAGATGAGTCAGCAAATATTTTCATTGGTGGGGATTTCAATTCTTCCACTTCTGATTTTCTATTCAGGAGCAGGCGTGCAATTTCCGATTGTCTGGTCATGGTCATAACACTTGATTTTACGGCCGTGTATTCACATTCCAGTTCACGCAGTTCACGCTTTGTTTTATCTATTCGTCGAATAGATTTTTCAGTGTAGTAAGAATTAGCGATGTAGATTATGGTAAGTCCAACGATGTAGAGACCGAATGGAAGCAGCCTCACGACGTTTTCGCGTGTAAGGATAGAACCATCGAGGATGCTGCGAAAAGCCTTGCCAAGACGCGATTCGCGTTTTTGTTTAGGCTTTTTCTCCTTCTTTGGTTGTTCCTCTTTTACTTCGGTGTACTCGTTTTTAATCATATTTTTTCGGCTATCCGTAATTTAGCGCTGCGCGCCCTGTTGTTTCTTTCAATCTCTTCGTCGCCCGGCACTATTGCCTTGCGCGTTATCAGCGTGTATGGAACCAATGGATTTCCATAAAAATCCTTTTCAATCTGCCCTGCAAAATTCCCCGACCTGAAATAATTTTTCACCAGACGATCTTCAAGCGAGTGGTAAGAAATAACAACCATTCTGCCTCCCGGAGCAAGCGCCTGAGTTCCTTGCAACAACAATTCTTTCAGGGCATCCAGTTCATGATTTACTTCAATCCGCAAAGCCTGAAACACTTTCGCAAAAAATTTATTTTCTTTTCTTTTGTCTGCAAACGGCATCATAATTTCCTTCAATTGTTCTGTTGTTTCCACCACCGCATTTTTCCGTGCCTTCACAATAGTGTTAGCCATTCTGTATGAATGAGGAAGCTCCCCGTATAATGCCAACACTTCGCCCAGTTTATGTTCCTCATAATCATTTATTACTTCACGCGCTGTGAGTGGGCTTTTGCGATCCATTCTCAAATCAAGTTTGCCTTCAAACCGCACTGAAAATCCACGTTCCGGTATATTTATCTGATGAGAAGAAACTCCAAGGTCAGCCAGGATACCGTCGACAGGAATGGCATTGTGAAGGCGCAAAAAGTTTTTCAAATACTTGAAATTATGATTCAGCAAAGTCAGCCGTGCATCGTCAATAGTATTCACCAACGCATCTTCATCCTGATCGAAAGCAATTAGTTTCCCGTTTCCAATTTTGTCAAGGATCGCTTTTGAGTGCCCGCCGCCGCCATATGTTACATCAACGTATGTGCCGCCCGGTCTAATATTCAGCCCGTTTATACTTTCACTGAGAAGAACGGGATCATGATACATCTTCAACTCCCCTATTCTCTTTCTTACTCATGACTTCTTCGGCAAGTGCTGAAAAATCTTCCGGTTCGTCTGTAAGTAAGTTCTCGTAACGGGTCTTATCCCAAACTTCAATTTTGTTTCCGTAGGCAAACATGATAACATCTTTCTCAATACCGGCATATTTAAGCAAGCTTTTCGGTACCAGAAGACGGCTGCTGTTATCAAGTGTTATCTCTGTTGCACCCCTGTAAAAATATCTGAGGAAGTCGCGATTTTTCTTCACGTAGGTATTCAACTGATTCACCTCTTCTGATATTTTTTTCCACTCGGCAGCAGTATAGATAACCAAATTGGGCTCAAATCCCCGATTGATGACAAATCGCAAATCGCCCTCGCCCGGCAACTGCCGCTTAAGGCCGGCAGGAAACACAATGCGCCCCTTGCCATCAATCTTACAAACAAATTCTCCAATCAGGTTTATCATCATTTTATCCCAAAAATGAGTTGGTAAAGTTATATCATTTTGCACAATCTCCCACTTCCCGCCACCACTTTTTTTTCGCATTTATCTGAAAAACACGGCACGAGATTCATACTTAACTGATTTGTAATACATTGTTCACATATTTTTGTTAATAACTTTCTGAAGAAACCTATTATTTCATGCACTGCCGGGTCAAAGTAGTTTATCCTGCTCATACCACATGATACCGCATATTTACCGTCGATTTAATCGCCGCCGCGACCTAAAATGATGGCGGTTCAAGGATTTTTTGTATTTTTGCTCATCCATTGATTCAAAACTCTTTATCGCATGAAAATTTATCAGGTTATTATTACAGATGACCATCAGATATTCCGCAACGGCCTTAAGTTGGTTTTAAATGAAATCAACAACATCAAAGTAATTGGGGAAGCAGAAAACGGAAAAGAGCTGTTACAAAAAATGGAGCAGGTGGTTCCGGATATTGTATTTATGGATGTGAAAATGCCGGAGATGAATGGCATTGAGACTACACGCCTGATACACGAAAAATACCCTGAGGTAAAAATTATTGTTCTTTCGATGTACGGCACCGAAGAACATTTTAAACATATGATGAGTGCCGGAGCCTGTGCGTATTTGCTTAAGAATGCTGACAAAACGGAGATAGAAACAGCCATCAATTCTGTTGTAGAAGGCAAGAATTATTTTTCGGAAGCATTGGTAAAAGAATTACTTCGAAAAAATTATTTCCTGAGCAAAGAAGAAAAAGTTCCGTTTGAAAATCCCGACAACCTTACGCAACGCGAAATTGAAGTATTACAGCTTATTTGTAAAGGTCATTCTAACGCTGAAATAGCTAAAAGTCTGAATATTAGTCCGCGAACTGTTGACGGACACAGGGCGAATATTCTTGATAAAACTTCCGCCAAAAATTCGATTAGTATGGTTATCTACGCTATTAAGCGCGGATATGTGGATTTAAATGAAATCAGCGGAAACGCACTTTAATTCCCGGTCTGTTTTTATCCTCAGCCATCGACAATTCCACCTGAATGGATGGTGTTTTCTTCCGTAGAAACTTCAATCAGAATCATGGTTCCACCGTCAGCAGTGGTCGAAAACCGTATGCTTCCGCCAACGGTTCCAATACGGTTCACAATATTCTTTAGCCCAAGTGAACCTTTTTTCTTCAGACTTGTTTTAAAATCAAAGCCAATACCATCGTCAAAATATTCTACTAAAAACATTTTTCTACGCTCCGTAAATTTTATAATGATATTACCGGCTCCGGCATGCTTCAGCGTATTGCTGATAAGCTCTTTCAAAACCCTGAACAGCGCCAGCTCCGCCAGGTTATTGAATCTAAAATCTTCATCAACATTCTGCAACTGCAGGTCAATACTCACCGTACGGCCGCTGTTCACTTGATTGCAAAATGATTTAATGGCGGAAACCAGGCCAAAATCGCTCAATAGCTCGGGCATTAAATTGCGGGAAATATTGCGGGCCTGACTGATTGCATCATCTATCAAACCGATGCTTTGGTCGAGCAGCAGCATGCGCTCGCGTTCCTGTTCAGGTTTATTCTTCGACTGAATGGTGTTTATATACATTCTGATACTCGACAACATGGGGCCCAGTTCATCATGCAGGTCTTCTGAAAAGCGCAAGCGTTCGCGCTCTTCGGTTTCTATTACGGCGTCCATGATGCGGTCGTTCGTTTCTGTTTCGGAAGTATAATCATAAAGTACTCCCTGAATAGACGAAGAATTATTACCACCGTCATTTGTTTTCTGGAACCAACCTTTGAGGTTTTTTATACTTCCGTTCTGGCAAACAACACGAAAACTAATAGACACCTCTTCAACCGCCCCTTTCACCAGTTCGAGGTAAGCCTTAACTACCCTTTGTAAATCCAATTGGTAAATAATGCTTTGAAAATTAAACCCCGGTTTTGTAAGCTCTTCACGCGTGTATCCGGTAAGAAGTTCCAGTTCGCCGAAAATAAATTCCAGCTTGTTGTTCAGGTCAGCTCTATAGATAATGCCTGGAAAGTTCTCAAGGAAAAATCGGTATTTTTCTTCATTTTTCCTGATAATTTCCTCTGTTTTCATATGAATGGTAATGTCGCGTACAATCACTATCACATAAAGTACTTTATCATCTTTTTCGTCTTTAACAGGCGATAGTGAAGTGCTGTACCAGAATGTCTGCCCTGTTACTATTTCAATCTCATTGGTTACAATTTTTTGTTTCCCGGATCTAAAAACTTCTTCAATTTCTGCTCTGAAAGAGTCCAGCTGTTTTTTTGTCAATACTTCATAAAGCCGTTTGCCGACAGTTACAAATCCCTCGGGCTTAACGGTTATAATGGCAAGTTGAGGATTCGCGGCAAGTATAGTAAGAGACGAATCTATCATGTATATCGGGTCTGACGAGGATTCAATCAATGCCCGATATTTTTTTTCACTAAACCGAAGGTCAGTGATTGATTGATGCAGGTCCGAAACGTCGTGAATAATAAATATTTTTTCTCTAATTCCAAATAAGGCCGCTGTTGATGAAGAAAAGGAAATGAAAACCTGCCGCTCTTTGACTCCTGCCCGGAGAATGTTGCCGGAAGGAAATGTAGTTTTTCCAATTGTACCGTCACATACAGGCGTATCAAACAAGCTGTTTATATCTGTGTCCAGCAGATCTTGTTCGTTCAAGCCGGTCAGCAGGCTGCAAGCGTTATTGATAAAATTAATCTTTCCGGCCATATCCGTAATAATAACCGAATCGGAAATATTATTAAGGATATCTCGGGTTAATTCACCGGGCTTAAATGAGAATAGTCCGTGTTTAATCACGCCATAGCCGATAACAAGGTTGCCTAATGCGAAGGGAATAGTTGCCAATTGCGGCATTTTCAATCCCGTTAACGGAATAAAAATATCAGAAAGCACCGGCAAGAATATCGAAATAATTATCCCGGCAAGTACATATACGGCCTGTACTTGCTTCCTTTTTCTCCGTTCCCTGAATACCATCCTTATTCCCAGAATATTTATCAATGATATCTGCGCTGCAATCCATACAAACATCAGCATGTTGAAAACGCCATTGTCTTTTGCCCAGAAGCCCCATGAATGAAGACCTTCAATGCGCTTCACAATAAAAATATTTTCAGGCTTAGGATAAAGTATAAAGAAAAGTGTTAACAGATAGCAAGGTAACAGAAACCACCATTTTCGTAAGGCAACATTGCCAGAATAAATAATAAAGAAGTGAAGTAACAGTGTAAAAAGGAGCATACGTACTCCAATCATATGCAGTAAATAATACAGCTCTGTTTCGGTTGCGGCACTGTTAATCAGCGAATCTGTGAATGCACAAAATGCTGTAAGACCGCAGAAGAGACCAAAGTACTGATTCACTTCATTCCGTATGTCGCGCTGATAAACAATAATACCAAGAGCAACAGAATAAACAGCAACAGAGACATCTATGATACTTACAAAATCCATCCGTTTTATTATGAATCACAATATTACGAAAAAAACCGCACCTCGCCGTACATGGGAAGCTGTATTACGGCATATTATACGGTTTTGTTAACTTTGCACCAATAACACCATTCATACACTAAACATTTCTTAATGGTACGGCCTAAAATATTTGGGATTGTTGCCCTGCTTGAGTTGATGCTTTGTTTACAAACATTTTCGCAACAAAATAATTCAGTTCATTACCGTGTTCAGGGACTTGCTGATGGAAAAGCATATCTTCTTTCTGTACATGGCAAAAAATATGAAGCCGTTGATTCTGTAGACACTAAGAATGGGGAAATTACTTTTATACTCAACGATAAGATGCCCGTTGGGATGTACAGGATTTCATTTGATAAAGATCTTTTTACCGACGTTATAATAAACAAAGAAAATGTTGATATCGAAAATAATGTCAATGACCTTTACAAATATCTTAAAGTAATTGCGTCGCGCGAAAACACCGTTTATTACAGCTATTGGAAGGCTTCGCGTAACATCAATGATACCATTAACCTTATTGCGGCCATGGGCGATAAAATTTATGAAGCCAACGGTCATGTGCTTACTCACGACCTGGACAGCATGCAGCGCAAAGCAGGACAGCTAAACCGCAAACTTAATATTATTACCGATTCGTTGATTGCCGCAAGCAATGGATTGCTTGTTCAGAAAATACTGCTCGCCTACCGTACGCCCGATTTTGAAACCTATCGCCGTCAGCCGGGTGCAAAGCCCTATAAAAAAAGGGGTGATTTTCTAAAAGAGCACTATTTCGATAATATTGATTTTACGGACTCCCGATTGCTTAATACCGAGGTTTTTCATGTTGCCTGCACGGAATATATAGGCATGTTTGCAGATCCGGCATCAGACTCAATCTATACGAGTGTTTCAGATTTCATTCTTTCTAAGGCAATCGTTAACCCTGATGTTTATGCGTATTTTATACAACTGCTCATCAATACCTTTGAAGACAGTCCATGGGAGCAAACATTTGTACACCTCGTAAATGTTGCTGTTCAGGAAAATTCGTGCAATGCCGGCACCGGTCTCAAGACTGAAAAACAGAAAGCTGCAGCAATTATCAGGCTCAAAACCGGAAATGTGGCTCCGCAGATTATTATGAATGATGCCAGCGGCAAGCCTGAGGATTTGTTTGCTGTCAAGGCCAAAATAACCCTGCTTATGTTCTGGAGTCCCGACTGTGAGCATTGTGCGGAAGCAATGCCTCACATAAGAGAAATTTACGCACAATACAAACCAATGGGCTTTGAAATTTTTGCAGTGTCTGTAGGCTCCGACAAAAATGCCTGGCAAAAAACGGTCATCGAAAAGAAAATGGTCTGGATAAACGTGAGTGACCTGAAAGGACCCGACAGCGATGCATTAATCAATTATAACGCATGGACAACTCCCACGTTTATCCTTCTCGACGAGAATCATAAAATAATGGCGCGTCCGATAAACGTAGCTCAGGTAAAAGAATTTTTGAAAGAAAAATTTTAGCCCATCAGGACTTCATCCAATTTTTTCATGATGATGGCGGTTGCCCCAATTCGCTTTCTGACGTAGTCCGAACAAGCTGTTGAGCTGTTGTTGTAAAATGCTTCCATGGTAAACAGCATCTCAATGGTACATGAAAGCTCTCCTTGATTGGCAATACAGAAGGCGCCACTCACGGCGAGCAAGTCTTTTGCTTCCTGAAATTTATGATGATTCGGTCCGAAAATCACAGGTTTACCGAATGTTGCAGCTTCAAGAATGTTATGAATATTTTTACCAAAACCACCACCGATATAGGCAACAGTAGCATATTGATACAGGTGAAGCAATATTCCGATAGAATCAATAATCAGAACCTGAGCATCGGCATAATCGTCGGACGCGGCACTTGAATAGCAGATTGTTTTTAATTGTACACGGGTTGCGAAATGTGCGATACGCTCGGCATGAATCTCATGTGGCGCAATGATATATTTTACTCCCGCCTCATTTTTATTGATGATGCCAATCAGCATTTCCTCATCCTGTGGCCATGTTGAACCGGCAAGTACAATTTTACTGTGTCCGACAAATTTTTCTATTTCCGGAAATGATTTCTTTCCTGCTGCCGCCTCAAAAACCCTGTCAAATCTGGTATCTCCGCTAATTGAAACATTATTCACGCCAATACCCCGAAGAAGATTTACCGATTGTTCGTTCTGAACAAAAAACCAATAAACATGCTTGAGCTGCCTGCGAAACCAATCGCCATACCACTTAAAAAAATGTTGGTCCGGTCGAAAAATAACGGATGTGAAAACTGCCGGAATGTTCTTTTTTCGTAACTCAATAAGATAATTAAACCAAAACTCATACTTAATAAAAACAGCCAATGCCGGATTTACGAATTTAACGAACCGGCGAGCATTTCTTCGGCTGTCCATAGGCAGGTAAAAAATAAAATCGGCGCCTTCAAAATTTTTCCTGACCTCGTATCCCGAGGGTGAAAAAAACGTCAGAAGTATTTTATAATCAGGATGCTGTTTTCGTACAGCATCTATAACAGGTCGTCCTTGTTCAAATTCGCCCAGAGAGGCTGCATGAAACCAAATGATATTCTTCTGCTCTCCAATAGCAGATTGTATGTGTTTGAAAATACTCTTACGACCCTTTACCCAAAGATGTGCTTTGTTGTTAAACAGTGCAAATATTCTTATAGAAAGATGATAGAGCGTTATAGAGAAAGAATAAAGCAAACGAATCATGGATAGCAGGATTAATCGAAATAATAACCTTTGGGCTTGCGTTTATAAAGCGGAACAATCCAACCTATTTTTAGGCCATACTGCAGGTCAATTCGTTTTTGAGTATCAGGAGCGCCAAGATTAAAATCATAACTGCGGCGCGATTGGGTAAATCCCTGAACAAATTCAAACCCTGCAAAAAAAGACAGCAGTCTGTTATTGCCAAAATACGTATATCCAACAAATTCGTTCAGAGAAAATCCGTTCGTGAGTTTGTCGTAGCCTTTTTTATAGTCTCCTTTAATCTGAGGTGCCGAATTGTCGGTGTCTTCCAACTTGATTTTATGCTGCATCAGCCCGGCACCAACAGTAATGGTTATCCCCGAATTTGGATTGGGACTCAGTACCGGAATTATTTTTCCGAATTGCCCTGAAACATTAAACCCTCTTTCATAAAAGAAAACATCAATGAGTTTGCCTCCACCGTCAATCAGATAACCATCTTTTGTTGCAATACCTGAAAGTATCTCGCTTTTGTTCTTGATCTGATTTCCGAAGATATAACCGAAATCAGCACCCATCAACCAGTTGTTGCGTGTTTTTATCTTGAATCCGCCCCCTATATTTGAGTTATATCCAAACCTGTCGGCCATATCGCCGCCGGGCAACTGGAAGGCGTAAGTGGCATAAAACATCGGAATAACAATTCCGGTATCGCTAACATCGCCCTGTGCCTGAACTTGACGCCCAATGGACGCAGTGATAATGACACAAAGTATTATTAAATATTTTCTCATTATGGTGTGCATTGGCTGCAAAAATAATCAAAGATTCAGCCTGTGCGCATAAATCATTGATTTTTGCCTTTTCAGGCACAAACGATTGAAATAATTATTTATTGCCGGGCACTTTTGCGGTAAATGAATAATATCCTATCTTTGCCGCACTTTTTAACACCTTAAATATCTAAAAACCAAGAGAAATGCAGAAAATACAGATGGTAGACCTGAAGGGTCAATACTTAAAAATCAAAAAAGAAGTGGATGCCTCTATACAGGAAGTAATTGATAATGTGGCATTTGTTAATGGCCCTGCCGTAAAAAATTTCCAGACAAACCTTGAAAAATACCTTGGGGTTAAACATGTCATCCCTTGCGCCAACGGAACCGATGCTTTGCAGGTTGCCATGATGGGTCTTGGTCTTCGCCCGGGCGACGAAGTAATCACTACCTCCTTTACTTTTATCGCAACCGCTGAAGTAATTTCTCTGCTCGGTCTCACTCCCGTGCTTGTTGATGTTGATCCTGAAACATTCAATATTGACCCGAAAGCCGTTGAACGCGCTATTACTTCCAAAACCAAAGCCATTGTTCCGGTTCACCTGTTTGGTCAGTGTGCCGATATGGAAGCATTGACTGCAATTGCCAACAAACATAACCTGCATATTATAGAAGATGCCTGTCAGGCTATAGGCGCCGATTATATTTTCAGCGACGGAAGCCGTAAAAAAGCAGGGACAATAAGTGTTGTCGGCTGCACATCATTTTTCCCTTCTAAAAATTTGGGTTGCTATGGTGACGGCGGAGCCATTTTCACCAACGACGACGCTCTGGCTGCAAGTATCCGCTCGATTGTAAACCATGGGATGACAATCCGCTATTACCATGATACCATTGGTGTGAACAGCCGCCTCGACAGCATACAGGCAGCCATACTGGACATCAAGCTCCGCCATCTGGACGAATATGCCGCAGCAAGAAATAAAGCTGCAGCTTACTATAACAAGGCATTTGCGAATCATCCTAACTTTACCACTCCTGTAAATTTCGGAAAATCAACACACGTTTTCCATCAATATACTTTGGTAACAAAGGGTATTGACAGAACAAAACTTCAGGAATATCTGCAAACAAAAGATATTCCGGCCATGATTTATTATCCTGTGCCCCTGCATATGCAAAAAGCCTATCTCGACCCCCGTTACAAAGAAGGTGATTTCCCTGTAACAGAAGCATTGTGCCGTTCGGTAATTTCATTACCCATGCATACTGAACTCGACGATGAACAGTTGAAATTCATTACTGATTCAATCCTTGAGTTTGTTCAAAAATAATCCGATACATACCCTTTAGTTAACATCAGAGATACAACATATAACGACATGGAAAAAGAATATTTTGCGCACGAAAGTGCCATCATTGACGACGGCTGTTCCATTGGAAAAGGAACAAAAATATGGCATTTCTCGCACGTTATGAGCAACTGTACCATCGGACAAAATTGCAACATTGGTCAAAATGTCGTGGTTTCGCCGGGTGTTGTTCTTGGCAACAATGTCAAAATTCAGAATAACGTGTCTATATACACCGGTGTGGTATGTGAAGACGATGTATTTCTGGGTCCGTCCATGGTTTTTACGAATATAGTGAACCCGCGAAGCGCCATCATACGGAAAGACCAGTACGCAAAAACCCTTGTTAAAAAAGGTGCTTCCATTGGCGCAAATGCTACCATCGTTTGCGGACACGACATTGGCGAATATGCCTTTATTGGTGCAGGAGCCGTTGTTACAAAAAATGTTCCCGCATTTGCACTTTTAGTAGGCAATCCGGCAAAACAAACCGGTTGGATGAGTGAGTACGGTCACAGGCTTCATTTTAATGAAGACGGCATTGCCGTTTGCCCCGAAGGAAAAGAACAATACCGGCTCGAAAACGGAAAAGTTACTAAAATAGGTTAAGCAACTAAACATGAAACACCTCCCAATCATCCTATTGTCAATTTGTACTATTTTCATTATAACCTCATGCAACAAAAGCGGTTGTGATGATTGTACGACACAAAAAAAGGAGTTCTGCAGGATATTGAAAGAAAACAACTGTAATAGTGCCGCAATGACCTATTATATTGAACAACTGAATACAGGATGCGGAAAGGATGAAGCTGATGCTTTTATAGCAACTGCTACAGCCGAATGTAAAACAGGGACGCTTGTGTGCCCGGAATGCGAGCAGTAATGAATTAACATCTTGATTTTTAGCATATGACTTACTTCCAAAAAATATAAATAAAAAAGTTATACTTTTGCAAAAAAATGAAAATCGGGAAAAGAAAATAAAGGTATGGAGAGCAAAATCAGGTTCGTTGTTATAGGATGCGGTCATATAGGCAAAAGACACGCAGAGATGATTTCACGTAACGAGGAATCGGAGCTGGTGGCATTGTGCGATATTCTGCCCAAAGAAAAACTCGGAATCGAGAAATATGATATTCCGTTTTTTAATGATATCGATGCATTGCTGACATCAGGGATTGAGTTTGATGTTGTCAATATCTGCACACCCAACGGCCTTCACACAGAGCAGGCGCTCAAAGCGCTGGATAAAGGAAAACACGTTGTTTGCGAGAAACCTATGGGCCTCACTAAAAATAGCGCCGAACAGGTTATTTATAAAGCATTGCAAGTTTCAAGGCATGTTTTTTCGGTGATGCAGAACCGCTATTCCCCGCCTTCAATCTGGATAAAAGACGTTATAGATAAAAAGCTTCTTGGTGAAATTTTTCTTGTTCAGCTGAATTGCTACTGGAATCGCGATGAGCGATACTATAAAAAAGGAATTTGGAAAGGCGATGCCGTTCTTGACGGTGGCACACTCTTTACACAATTCTCGCATTTTGTAGATATTATGTACTGGCTTTTTGGCGACATTACGGATATCCATGGCACATTCAGCGATTTCAACCACCAGCAGCTCACCGATTTCGAAGATTCGGGAATTGTCTCTTTCCGCTTTATTAATGGTGGCATGGGAAGCATCAATTATTCCACATCCGTTTATGATCAGAATCTGGAAAGCAGCATCACTATGATTGGCGCTCAGGGAAGCATTAAAATAGGCGGGCAATACATGAACGAAGTGGAATACTGCCATATTAAAAACTATACCATGCCCGAGCTGGCACCTTCGAACCCTGCCAACGATTATGGTGCATATAAAGGCAGCGCCGCAAACCATCATTATGTAATCGAAAATGTTGTTGATACACTGAAAGGCAGAAGTACCGCTACAACCAATGCACTTGAAGGTCTAAAAATTGTCGAAATAATAGAACGTATTTACGCTGAACGCGATAAAGAATTCAAGAAAAAATAACACTTAAAACACTGTATTATGAGCGTTTACCAGGATTTACTTGACGGAAAAACCAAATTATCCGTGATCGGATTAGGTTATGTTGGTTTGCCTATTGCACTTGAGTTTGCAAGAAAAACTGCGGTTATCGGTTTCGACATCAAAGAAGACAGAGTTGAAATGATGCGGAATAAAATTGACCCGAGCGAAGAATTACCCGCTTCGGCTTTTGACGGTTGCAACATCAAATTCACATCAAAGTTAGAAGACCTCAAAGAGGCCAGCTTTCATATCGTTGCCGTTCCTACACCCATTGATCATCATAACCTGCCCGACCTTACTCCATTGCTGAGTGCAACTCGCACCGTTGGAAAAATCCTGAAAAAAGGCGATTACGTAGTTTATGAATCAACCGTTTACCCCGGTTGTACCGAAGAGGACTGCTTGCCCATATTAGAAGAACTTTCAGGCTTGAAATGCGGTCAGGACTTTAAAATTGGCTATTCACCCGAGCGCATCAATCCGGGAGATAAAGAACATACGCTTACCACTATTGTTAAAGTAGTATCGGGATGCGACGCGGAATCGGCAGAAAATGTTGCCAATGTGTATGAAATGGTTGTGACCAAAGTTCACCGCGCATCATCCATCAAAGTTGCAGAATCAGCGAAAATCATTGAAAACACGCAGCGCGACGTAAACATCGCTCTGATGAATGAGCTTTCAATTATTTTTAACCGAATGGGAATAAACACCTTTGAAGTTCTTGAAGCCGCCGGCACAAAATGGAATTTTCTTAAGTTTTATCCCGGTCTGGTTGGTGGTCACTGCATCGGTGTTGACCCGTATTACCTGACTTTCAAAGCCAAAGAATTCCGCTATCACGCTCAGGTTATCAATTCCGGAAGGTTTGTAAATGACTCTATGGGTTATTATATCGCCAAACAAACCGTTAAAAAAATTATTGCCTCATCCAAAAATGTTCTGAAATCAAGAGCTCTTGTGATGGGCATCACTTTTAAAGAAAACGTCAGCGACATTCGCAATTCACGCGTTGCCGATGTTGTTACCGAACTCAAATCATACGGTATTGAAGTTGATGTGGTAGATCCATTTGCAAATGCAAAAGAAGTGAAACACGAATACGGTTTTGATATCATCGAAAAACCAAAAGGTAAATACGATGCCATCATTGTTGCCGTAAATCATAACCAGTACCTCCAAATGACTGAAGCTGATTTTATGTCTTTAGCTGCCGAAAAAGCGATACTTGTTGACGTAAAAGGAATCTATCGGAACAAAATCAAACAACTCACTTACTGGAGTCTTTAATTTACTAAATGAAAATTCTTGTAACCGGAGGCACAGGGTATATCGGCTCGCATACTGTTGTTGAATTGCAGCAGCAGGGATACGAAGTTGTAATAATTGATAATCTGTGCAATTCTTTTGAATGGGTCGTCGATAATATCGGAAAAATAAGTGGAATACGGCCCGGTTTCGAAAGAATTGACCTCTGCGACAAGCCTGCCCTTACTGACTTTTTTGCAAGGCATAGCGATATTGGTGCGGTTATCCACTTTGCCGCACTCAAAGCCGTAGGCGAATCAACCGAAAAACCTCTTTATTATTACCATAATAATCTGGTTTCCCTGATGAACCTGCTGGAGCTGATGACGAATAATGATGTAAAACATCTGGTGTTCAGTTCATCATGTACTGTATACGGCCAACCCCTGGAACTTCCTGTTACTGAAAATACGCCGGTTCAGGAATCTTATTGCCCTTATGGAACTACTAAAATTGTTTCAGAAAATATAATCAAAGATGTTTGTAAAATCTCTGATTTAAAAGCGGTGGCATTAAGGTACTTCAATCCGATAGGCGCGCATGAATCGGCACTTATCGGTGAACTGCCGTTAGGAGTTCCTAATAATCTTGTGCCTTATATTACTCAAACCGCTGTTGGTAAACGTGAGGTTCTGAGTATTTATGGAAATAATTATAATACCCCCGACGGCACCTGCATACGAGATTATATTCATGTAGTTGACGCCGCCAAAGCACATATCACCGCGATAAAACACATGATCAGCGGTGTGAGCAAAGAAAAATTCGAAGTGTTTAATATCGGCACCGGCAACGGAAACTCTGTTCTTGAGATCGTAAATACCTTCATGAAAGTCAGTGGTGTTAATCTCGAATACCGCATCACCGGTCGCAGACCCGGTGATGTTGAAAAAGTCTGGGCAGATACATCCAAAGCAAACAGAGACCTTGGCTGGAAAGCAGAAAAAACACTGGAAGACATGCTCCTCAGTGCATGGAACTGGGAACAACATACAGCAATTTTAAACCACGAATAAACACTTCTCATGGCACAACCCGACAAGACCATCCTGATTACCGGTGGCGCCGGTTTTATTGGCTCACACGTTGTACGTCTTTTCGTTAACGAACATCCCGATTACCTTGTAGTAAACCTCGATAAACTCACATACGCAGGAAATCTGGCAAACCTGAGCGATATCGAAAATGCACCGAATTACCGTTTTGTAAAAGGTGACATTGTGGATGCCGAATTCATCAAGAACCTTTTTAATGAATTCCGCTTTGACGGCGTTATTCATCTCGCAGCCGAATCGCATGTTGACCGCAGCATTGAAAACCCCATGGAATTTATCTTCACCAATATTGTTGGTACGGTAAACCTGCTTAATGCCGCGCGGAACTTATGGAAAGATAATTTTGAACATAAAAGATTCTACCACGTTTCCACTGATGAAGTTTATGGTTCATTAGGAACAGAAGGGCTCTTCACAGAAACAACAGCCTACGATCCCCGCAGTCCGTACTCCGCATCAAAAGCCAGTTCCGACCATATGGTACGTGCATGGCATCACACATACAAACTGCCTGTAGTTCTTTCTAACTGTTCCAATAACTACGGTCCCAATCATTTCCCGGAAAAGCTGATACCGCTTTGCATTAATAATATCATGAATAACAAACCCCTTCCTGTTTATGGCAAGGGCGACAACATCCGCGACTGGCTATTTGTAAAAGACCATGCTGCAGCTATTCATACTATTTTTCAATCAGGAAGAAATGGTGAAACCTATAACATTGGCGGAAATAACGAATGGACCAACATTGACCTGATACGCCTGTTGTGTAGCATTATGGACACAAAACTGGGCCGTGATACAGGGACTTCCGAAAAACTTATTACCTTTGTTAAGGACCGTGCCGGACACGACCAGCGATATGCTATCGATTCATCGAAACTCCAGAAAGAACTTGGCTGGACGCCATCGTTGCAGTTTGAAAGCGGTCTTGAGAAAACGGTTGACTGGTATCTTGCCAACAGCGAATGGCTCAATAATGTTACATCAGGCGATTACCAGAAATACTACGACCAACAATACAAAAAACGTTAATTCAGCCGATTAAAATAACGGCAAAGCACTTAGGAATATGTACGAACAAGCATACCACCCCGGAACTATTGATAAGACTAACTTTTTGGTAACAGGAGGCGCAGGTTTTATTGGCTCTCATATTGTTGAATACCTTATGAAGCACGGCGCAGCCAAAGTTCGCGTGCTCGATAATCTGGCAACTGGCTTCAAAAAAAATATTGAGTCCTACTTCGGAAATCCGCATTTTGAGTTTATAGAAGGAGACATCTGCAATACGGAAACCTGTGCTACAGCTTGCAGCGGAATTGATTATGTGATTCATCAGGCAGCTCTTGGCTCTATACCCCGCTCGGTCAAAGACCCTGCGGCTACCAATGCAACCAATGTAAACGGTCAGCTGAATATACTTGTTGCAGCCCGCGACGCCGGCGTTAAACGCGTTGTTTATGCAAGCTCATCATCAGTTTATGGCGACAGCAAAACACTTCCCAAAACGGAAGATAAAATAGGCAAACCACTTTCGCCATACGCAGTCACAAAGTATGTGAATGAAATGTATGCCACCGTTTTCGGACCCATCTACAATATGCAGATAATCGGGCTGCGGTATTTCAATATTTTCGGACCCAGACAAAATCCGGGTGGTCCATATGCCGCAGCAATTCCACTGTTTATTGATTCGCTGCTCACCAATAAACAACTGTTTATTAATGGCGACGGTGAGCAGACAAGAGATTTTACATTTGTTGAAAACGCTGTACAGGCAAATATCCGTGCACTTTTTACAACACATACCGAAGCGCCCGGACAGGTTTTTAATATTGCCCGCGGCGGAAGAACTTCGGTGAATGAATTATTCAACATCCTGAAAGAGCTTACTGGAAGCAGCCTTGAACCTACATATCGTGAAGAAAGAGCAGGCGACATCCGCGATTCACTTGCCGATGTTTCCAAAGCTTCAGCTTTGTTAGGATATGCCCCTGCCGTTACTATCAGGCAAGGATTGGAGATAACCCTTGATTGGTTTAAAATATATTATCAGTCGTAATTGGTGCTATTATGGGTTTTTTATCCGGCTTCTTTTCTAAAAAAGAAACGGCTTCCACGCCCTTTCTTTCAGCCCTCAGGGTTGACCTGCACTCGCATCTTGTGCCGGGGATAGACGATGGCTCGGCCTCACTTGACCAATCGGTGGAACTGGTGCGCGAAATGATGAGTCTGGGCTATACAAAACTGATTACTACACCTCATATTTCGGCTGAACATTTCCCTAATACTTCTGACATTATCAGAGATGGATTTGCAACATTGAAACAACGCCTGCGCGAAGAAGACATTGATGTTGAACTTGAAGTCGGTGCCGAATACATGATTGATTCAGGGTTTATGGAGAAAATAAAAAGCGGCGACCTGCTGTCATTCTCCGGAAATCACATTCTGGTTGAAATGCCCACCTATATGCCTTACCCCGATTATGCCTCGATTTTATTTGAACTTCAAACATCCGGTTATAAAATAATTCTTGCTCATCCCGAACGATATTCATACTGGCACAGCAATTTTAAGCATTATGACGCACTGAAAGATCGAGAGATACTGTTTCAAATGAACATTGGTTCGCTGGCAGGCAGAAACTCCGGTCCGCTGAAAAAAATTGCGCAGCACCTCATCGAAGATGAGATGATAGACCTGCTTGGAAGCGATATTCACAATATCAACTATGTTGATGCAATCCGGGAAACAGCGGGCGACAAACACCTCGAAAAGCTGCTCAGCTCCGGGAAATTGCTTAATACAGGATTATAGCAAAAACTGCTGAAAACAGTCCACAACTTTCCCTATTCCGATCGTCATTTCAATGATTTAATTGTCGTTTTAAACACTTCTAAAATATATCGGTGGAAAAAATATTTCCTCACTGGTATGGATTGCGTTAGTTCTGCCTTAACTTTGTAATCATAAACGTTTTCGGCCACCTAAAAAAAAAGAAATGAAAAAGTTCATGACAGTTCTCTTCGTCTTATCAATGAACTATTGCTTTGCCGGCACCGGCAGTGCAAGAGACGAATCGCTTCTGATTCTGATTCTGATTACGGTATTGCTTTTCGTAGTCGCAATTCTGTATTCCTTTGATTTTTTCAAACGTATAATCAAAGCACGGAAAAAAGATATTGCGTGCGATTCCGAAACTCAAATTCCGGAATAATATAACGGCCACTACCAAACAATCTGGTCCGGCAGGAGCTCCGAAAAAATTAATTTATAGAAACGCACGTTAACGTTTATTAACGGATAATTTTATAAATTTTCTATCCCGAACAGTTCGGCCACGTATAATATTTCATTGAGGTGGCAAGCAGTCCAAAAACATTATATTTGTAATGAACATCGGAGCCAGCTCCGGAAAATGCATTTCATATGCCTAAAAAAGAATTAAAAATTTATACCCGTACAGGCGACAAGGGCAGAACGGCACTTATAGGCGGAACCCGCGTTCCCAAGTATAGCCTTCAAATTGAAGCCTACGGCACCGTTGATGAGCTGAATTCCTTCATTGGTCTGCTGCGCGATCAGGATATTGATCATCATGTAAAAAAAATACTGGGCCATGTACAGGTAATTCTGTTTAATATCGAATCGCACCTGGCGGCCGACTCAGCCGAATCGCTGAAAGGACTACCACAGGTAGCAGAAGACGATATTCTGACACTTGAAAATGAAATCGACAGCATGAATGACAATTTACCTGCTCTGCGTCATTTTATTTTACCGGGCGGGCATATTCTGGTATCGCATTGTCATGTTGCACGCACGGTGTGTCGCCGGGCCGAGCGCATCATTGTGCATCTGGCAGCCGAAAGAGAAGTGGATGCGCTCATATTAAAATATGTGAACCGCCTTTCAGATTACCTCTTCGTGCTTGCTCGTAAACTTGCCAAAGACCACGGTGCCGAAGAAATTCAGTGGAAACCAAAATAGTCGAAAATTACGGGTTGCACAGGCAAATACTCGGTAAATCAGTATCCGGGAGCGATTTCTTATTCATTTCGAAATAAATCTGCACCGCTAATCGTTTGCATTTTAGACGAATCTGATTAATTTGTTTTTTTTCTTGACTTTTTGACAGGATTAATTATATTTTTGCAAAAAATTCAGAAAAACCGAAAATTATGTATTGGACCCTTGAATTGGCATCCAAGCTCGAAGACGCTCCCTGGCCTGCAACCAAAGATGAGCTGATCGACTATGCAACACGGTCTGGTCTTCCGATGGAAGTCATCGAAAATCTTCGGGAAATTGAGGACGAAGGTGAGATCTACGAAAGCATCGAAGATATCTGGCCCGATTATCCTACCAAGGAAGATTTCTTCTTTCACGAAGATGAATATTAACCAAACGGGGAAGCACGAAAGTTCTTCCCCGTTTAAATTTTCAGACGTCTTCTTATTGAACCGTTCGGTTCTTTCATTGATGAAACAGAGCCGGTGGTATAAAACATTTTGCACTTCCGTCAGATAACTTTAATTTGCAGCCGTTTTGCAAACGAAACCGTAAAATTCAAAAAATGTTACCTTTGTGATTCCCGGAAAAACCGAATTTATCTGAACCATGGAGAATTTTATTGTTTCTGCCCGAAAATACCGCCCGTCAACGTTTGAAATGGTGGTTGGACAAAAATCCATTACCAACACCCTGAAGAACGCCATCAAGAATAACCAGCTCGCTCAGGCTTTCCTTTTCTGCGGCCCGCGCGGTGTTGGCAAAACCACCTGTGCCCGTATTCTTGCAAAAACAATCAATTGCACCCATGTAACTCCTGAGTTCGAAGCCTGCAACGAATGTCCGTCATGCTTATCGTTCAATGAGCTCACGTCCTTCAATATTCATGAACTGGATGCCGCATCCAACAATTCCGTGGATGATATCCGCTCACTTGTAGATCAGGTGCGTATACCGCCTCAGGCAGGCAAATACAAAGTGTATATCATTGATGAGGTTCATATGCTTTCGTCGGCGGCATTCAACGCCTTCCTGAAAACACTTGAAGAACCGCCTGCTTACGCGAAATTTATTCTTGCTACAACCGAAAAGCACAAGATACTTCCGACCATTCTATCACGCTGCCAGATTTTCGATTTCAGGCGTATCATGATTGACGATATTGCCCAGCATCTTGCCTGGGTTGCAAAAGAGGAAGGTATAACAACTGAATCGGATGCGCTTCATCTTATTGCTCAAAAGGCAGACGGCGCTTTGCGCGATGCACTTTCAATCTTTGACCAAATAGCATCATCAACCGACAGAAACATTACCTATCAATCGGTACTCGACAACCTCAACATTCTGGATTATGAGTTCTATTTTAAGATGACCTCTTTACTTCTGGAAAATGAGATTAACGGAGTACTGCTTCAGATAGATCAGGTTATTGACAATGGTTTTGACGGGCACCATTACCTTGCCGGCTTCGCCTCTCACCTCCGCGACCTGCTGGTTTGTAAGGACCCGGCAACACTGCGGCTTCTTGAAACCGGCGAAAATATACGCAAAAGGTATCAGGAACAATCACAGAAATGCCCCGTTGATTTTCTGATGCGTTGTCTTAATATTGCGAATGCGTGCGATACCACTTATAAAATCAGCAACAACAAGCGTTTGCATCTGGAGCTTGCTTTTATGCAAATGTGTACGCCAACCTCACAGAAACAGCCAACGCAGGATGCAGAGGCCTTAAAAAAAAAGGATGAACCCCTCGTAATAGAGGCTGCACCAGTTGTTGAAGCGCCAGTTATTGCAGAGAATCCCGCGCCCAAGTCGCTGAACACCACTGTTGAACGTGTTATTTCATCCAAATCGCAACAAAAAGCGGTTGTGAATATGGACGCGATAAGGGCATTAAAAAATCAGCCCGCCCCCGATAAGGAAAAGACAGATGAAGAAATACAGGATCCGCTTGCATTCTACGGAACAGAGCCATTTACACAGGAACAACTTGAAGCCGCATGGGCACGATTCGCTGAAGGATTTTTTCAGCAGCAACCAAATTATTACAGTACGCTTACACGAAGAAAGCCTACACTGAGCGACAATGCCGTAATCGATTTTATTGTGGATAACAAAGTACAGGCTGAAGAAATAAACCAGAAAAAGTATGATATGCTCGCCTTTCTCCGCAAGGAGCTTAAAAACGGGCAGGTATCCATCAACACTTCGGTTACACAAAACACCACTGAAGACCGTCCCTATACTTCGGTAGATAAATTCAAAAAAATGGCCGAAATGAATCCGGCACTGAATAAGCTCAAAAACCAACTTGACCTCGAAATTGATTATTAATACCAATTAACGCATATTAACCCAAAATCATATTCCTATCTTTTGCCCATGAGACACTTACGCAATTTTTCCTTACTGGCACTTACGCTTCTTATAGCCGTCGGTTCTGCTTTTTCGCAAGAAAAAATTAACCCCGCCGATGCCATAAGCACCGATCCCGATGTTAAAATAGGCAGGCTCGAAAATGGTCTGGTTTACTATATCCGCAGAAATATTAAACCGGAAAAAAGAGTGGAAATGCGTCTCGCAGTGAATGCCGGTTCTGTTCTTGAAAGCGATAACCAGAAAGGGCTGGCACATTTTACCGAACATATGTGTTTTAACGGAACAAAGAATTTTCCGAAAAACGAACTGGTTGATTACCTTCAAAAACTCGGCGTTAAGTTCGGTGCCGATATTAACGCTTATACCAGTTTTGATGAAACAGTTTACATGCTGCAACTGCCTTCTGATAACAAAGAGCTCCTCGAAAAAGGATACATGGTGCTTGAAGACTGGGCACACAATGTTACGTTCGATGGCAAAGAAATAGACAAGGAACGCGGTGTTATTACCGAAGAGTGGCGGCTCGGTTTGGGTGCTGACGACCGCATGCGAAAAAAATATTTTCCGGTAATCTTTAAAAATTCAAAATACGCGGAACGACTTCCCATTGGTGATGTTAACATTATAGAAAACTTCAAGCATGACACCTTACGTGATTTTTACAAAACATGGTATCGTCCCGATTTGCAGGCTATCATTGTAGTTGGTGATATTGATGTCAATGAGACCGAAAAGCAGATAATAACTCATTTCGGAAAAATTCAGAATCCGTCAAACGAAAAATCGCGTGTCAGTTTTACCATTCCTGAAAACACACAGCCGTTGGTAAGCATTGTGACCGACAAAGAAGCAACCAGTTCTAACATCATGGTGTTTTACAAACACCCGGATATGCCTGTTAAAACGGTTAATGATTATCGTACCAAACTCATGAATGATCTTTATACAAGTATGCTCAATTCGCGCTACCGCGAAATTATTGAACAGCCAGAATCGCCGTTTATTGCGGCATACAATTACTATGGTAATTTTTTAACGCGCTCCAATGATGCTTATACATTGGTTGGATTGGTAAAAGAAAATAAAATAGAAAGCGGTCTGGAGCAACTTCTGAAAGAGAGTGAGCGCGTGAAACGATACGGGTTCAAGCAAAGTGAGCTGGATCGCCAGATAGAAGACACGAAAAGCCGTTATGAAAAACAGGCAAAAGAATATGATAAAACAGAATCGGCGCGGTTCGCACGCGAATACGTGAGTAATTTTCTGACACAGGAGCCTATTCCCGGAATCCGTAAAGAAGCAGAAATGGTAAAGGCACTGTTATCGGGTATTACACTGAAAGAAATCAATGAACTGGGCGCTAAATGGGTTACAGACGACAATCTGGTGGTGGTCATCACAGCTCCCGAAAAGGAAAGCATAAAAATTCCCGCTGAACAGACCGTACTGGATATCATTGCCAAAGTTAAAAAATCGGACATTGCGGACTACGAAGATAAATTCAAGGATGAACCTCTGGTAACCAATAAACTCAGCGGTTCAGGTATTACGACAACCAAAGAAAATGCCGATTTGGGTTATACTGAACTTACACTTAAAAACGGCATCAAGGTAATTTACAAAAACACGGATTTCAAAAATGACGAGATTATCTTTTCCGCTTACAGCGAGGGTGGCACATCACTTTATCCCGACAAAGATTATATTTCTGCATTGTTTTCAGATAAAGTTGTGGCGCAAAGCGGCATTGGAAATTTCAGTAAAACCGAACTTGATAAAAAATTAAAAGGAAAAACTGCCGATGTTTCGCCTTACATTGATGATGTCCGCGAAGGCTTCACGGGAAAGACCTCCCCCAAAGACCTTGAAACATTATTGCAACTGACCTACCTTTATTTTACGGCACCCAGAAAAGATACAGCCGCTTTTCGCTCGTTTATGTCGCGTACACGAAATCAGCTGAAATTTATCGGTTCCAATCCTGTATATGCATTCATGGATACGCTCGTTAAAACAACTTCAAGCAATAATCCAAGAGTAATAGTGCTCCCGAAAGAATATCAGCTTGACCAGATTAATCTCGATAAACTTTATTCAATCTATACGGAACGGTTTGCCAATGCAGGCGATTTCAAATTCTTCTTTGTCGGCAATATCAATGCCGATACAGCGCTTCCGTTATTTGAAAAATATCTGGGCAGCCTGCCGGTAAATGGTCGCAGCGAAACATGGAAAGATGTTGGTCCGCAATTCCCTGCAGGGATAACGGATGTTACCGTTAAAAAAGGGTCTGAACCAAAAAGTATGGTTGGAATTGCCTTTTCGGAACCAATAGCATGGACCGATGCAAACCGACTCCATCTGCGAATGCTGAAAGAAATTATCAGCATCAGACTCATTGAAGTAATCCGGGAAGAAATGAGTGGCGTTTATTCCCCTCAGGTTCAGTTTACCTGTGAGCAGTATCCTAAGTCGGAGTTTAATCTTATGGTGATGTTTGGCTGTTCTCCCAAAAATACCGGAAAACTTACAAAAGCCGTTCTGGGCATCGTTGAAAAACTTGGTAAAAAAGGTCCGACAGCGGTTGACCTTGATAAAGCAAAAGAGTTGCTGCTGCGCGAACGGGAAGTAGATGCCAAAACCAATAAATTCTGGTTAACAAAAATAGAAAGTATCTATTTCAATAACGACAGCCCGGAAGGAATTAAAACTTACGCTGATGCTGTGACTGCCGTTACCATTAAGGACCTTCAGGATGCAGCCAAAAGTTATCTTAAAATAAATCACTACGTCCGTGCAGTGTTATTGCCTGAGGATAAAAAATAATTAATCTTTACAGAAAAAATAAATTATAATTGTCACACCAATAATCCAATCAATTATGTTGAAACGCATGAATTTCCGAAACATCATCCTTTTTGTTTTTGCAGTGCTGCTGCAGATGCCGCTTGTAGCGCAGGAATACAAATATGTGACCGTGCCGAACGATCCGTTGAATGCACGCATTTACACGCTGTCGAACGGACTTACGGTTTATATGACAGTATACAAAGATGCGCCCCGCATTCAAACGTATATTGCAACACGCGCCGGCAGCAAAAATGACCCAGCTGATGCAACAGGTCTTGCCCATTATTTTGAACATATGATGTTCAAAGGTACAAGTAAGATAGGCACAACCGATTTTTCGAAAGAAGGTCCGCTGATTGCACGCATCGACAGCTTATTTGAAGTATACCGCACAATTGACCCTGCCAATACCGACAGCCGTAATGCAACGTACAAACTCATTGACAGCATTTCAACAGAAGCATCGAAGTATGCTATTCCCAATGAATACGACAAGCTGCTTGCATTAATTGGTGCTACCGGAACCAATGCCTATACTTCGCTTGAACAGACCGTATTTGTAAATGAAATTCCGTCGAACCAGCTTGAAAACTGGCTTACTATAGAAGCAGAGCGTTTTCAGAATAATGTTCTTCGTTTGTTCCATACCGAACTGGAAACAATTTACGAAGAAAAAAACATGACCCTCGCAAATGACAACATGAAGGTATACTTTGCAATGTTATCAGGACTTTTCAAGAAACACACCTATGGGACCCAAACCCTCATCGGCTCAACCGAGCATCTGAAAAGCCCGTCGATGAAGCGTATCCGGGAGTTTTATGCAATGTATTATGTTCCTAATAATATGGCTATTTGTCTTTCGGGCGATTTTGATCCCGATAAAACCATCGTTCTGATTGATAAACTGTGGGGTGGCATGAAAAGTAAACCGGTTCCGCCATTTGAATTTCAGAAAGAAGATCCCATCACAGCACCTGTCACTATTGATGTTATGGGTCCGGATGCAGAGAATCTTACCATTGCCTACCGTCTGGATGGCGCGAACAGCCGCGATGCAGAAATGCTGGATATTGTTGACATGATTCTTTCGAATAGCACAGCCGGTCTGATAGATCTTGATTTAGTGCAGAAACAAAAAGTACTCAGTGCATCGTCGGGTAAAGAAGTAATGAAAGATTACTCCATTGAAATGCTCACGGGAAAACCTAAAGAAGGTCAAACCATGGACCAGGTGAAAGACCTGCTGCTTGCTGAAGTTGCTAAAATAAAAAAAGGTGAATTTGAAGATTGGTTAATACCTGCCATCATCACCGACCTTAAGTTAAAGCAAACGAAGGATTATGAAAAAAATGAATCCCGCGCAAGTGCTTTTGTAAATTCCTTTGTGTTGGGCATTACATGGAATGATTATGTGAATCGTTTCGACCGTCTGAGCAAAATTACCAAGCAGGACGTTGTGGATTTTGCCAATAAAAACTTCAGCGACAATTATCTTGTGATATATAAAAAGACGGGCAAAAGCGAAAATATTGATAAAATCAAAAAACCGAAAATCACCAAGATAAACATCAACCGCGAAGATAAATCCGACTTCCTGAAAATGATTGAAGCAAAAAAAGTTGAGGATATCGCTCCGGTATTCCCCGATTATAAAGCAGACATCACACAATTCAGCCTGAAGAACAACATTCGATGCTATTACCTGAATAATACCGAGAACAAAACGTTCAACATGTATTACATTTTCGAGATGGGTACCAACAACGACCGCAAACTCGGACTGGCATTCGATTACCTGAAGTATCTGGGAACCGCCGATCTCACCAATGCACAGATTAAACAGGAGTTTTTCAAGATAGGCTGTTCTTTTGATGTATTTAATTCATTTGATCAGGTATATGTTTCATTAAGCGGGTTAAGCGAAAATTTTGAAAAAGGATTATCGCTTTTTGAGAAACTTTTATCAGACGCAAAACCCGACCCAGAAGCACTGAAAAATCTGGTTAATGATGAATTGAAAAAACGCAAGGATGCGAAACTCAATCCTCAGGAAATATTTGGTGCTATGGTGATGTACGGGATATTCGGACCAAAATCTCCGGCAACAAACATTCTTTCTGAAAAAGAACTTACCGCGCTTACTGCCGATGAACTTACGGCACTTATCAAATCACTGAATTCTTATGACCATCACATATTGTTCTATGGAAGCCAGAACGCGGAAGAAGTAAAGAGCCTGCTTGAAAAACACCATAACACGCCGGCTTCGGTAAAACCGGTTCCGACACCCTTGGTTTTCCCTGAACTTGCCACCGATAAAAACCTCGTGTATCAAGTGAATTTTGACATGAAACAGGCGCAGATACTCATGCTTTCGCGTGGCGAAACATTCAATCCATCAACAGAACCCGTTATTAAACTGTATAATGAATACTTTGGCGGATCGATGAATTCCATCGTTTTTCAGGAGCTTCGCGAATCAAGGGCTTTATGCTATGCAGCAATGTCGTTCTACCAAAACCTGTTCGGTAAAAAAGACAACCATTACTACAACATTTCCTTTATCATGACACAAAACGACAAAATAGAGGAAGGATTGAGCGCTTTCTATGAATTACTGAATAATATGCCGCTTGCAGAAAAATCGTTTGATTTGGCAAAAAGCTCGCTGATACAGAGCATGCGCACCGAGCGCATCACTAAATCAGACATTTTATTCAGTTATGAAAAAGCTAAAAAAATCGGTCTCGATTATGATATCCGTAAAGACATTTTTAACGTGCTGCCTAAACTCACTTTTGATGATATTAAAGCATTTCAAGCTGCCTACGTAAAAGGAAAAGCACAAACAACGCTCGTTCTCGGCAACGAAAAGTTGCTTGATTTCAAGGTGCTGAAAAAATACGGGAAGGTTAAAAAATTAAAATTAAAAAGTATTTTCGGATACTAAGAAAAAAGGCGGCTGGAGACAGCCGCTTTTTTTTTGGATTATAATCTACAGCTTACTACTTTTCAACAATAATATTTCAATTAACGGGCATCACTTTCAAAAGAAAATATACATTTGTTATAGAAAATTTTCGTCATTCCATCCAACTTAATTCCTTTTTTATGAAAAAATTTCTGAGTTTCTTTACACTGACGGCAGTGCTTCTGCTGCTCTCGTCCTTATCTTTCGGGCAAAAAGAATATAAATATGAGTCGGTTGACGGCGATCCTTTAAAGGCACGGATTTACACCCTTGACAACGGTATGAAAGTATATTTAACCGTGTACAAGGACGAACCCCGCATTCAAACTGCCATTGCCGTTCATACAGGCGGCAAAAACGATCCCGATGATAACACAGGTCTCTCGCATTATCTCGAGCACCTGATGTTTAAGGGCACCGAGCATTTCGGCACAACCGACTTCGCAAAAGAAAACGTTTACCTATTGAAGATTGACAGTCTGTTTGAAGTATATCGTGGAATTAAGGATACGATTAAACGTAAAGCCGTTTACCACATCATCGACAGCGTTTCAGGCCTTGCATCCAAAATTGCCATTGCGAATGAATACGACAAAATGATGGCTTTCATCGGTGCCAAAGGAACAAACGCCTTTACCAGTGAAGAGGAAACTGTTTATGTCAATGATATTCCTACTAATCAGGCAAAGAATTGGCTCGATATTGAGTTCGACCGCTTCAGCAATCCTGTATTCCGCCTGTTCCACACCGAACTTGAAACCGTGTATGAAGAAAAAAACATGAGCCTTGACCGTGATGAGGATAAAGTTTGGGAAGCCTTGTATTCAGGCCTGTGGAAACACCACCAGTATGGAACACATACCGTTATCGGCACTATTGACCACTTGAAAAACCCGTCAATCAGGGCTATTAAAAAATATTTCGCGGCACGCTATGTTCCTTCAAACATAGCCATTTGTATGTCGGGCGATTTTGATCCCGATGTAATGATTGCTCTTATTGATAAAACATTTGGTTCTATGGCTGCCAAAAGCGTTGTTCCTTACACAGCGCCTAAGGAAGACCCTATCACCAGCCCCATTGTTAAAGAAGTCGTTGGCCCCGATGCAGAATCAGTGATGGTGGCCTTCCGCTTTGGCGGAGCCAACACCCGCGATGCCGACCTGATGTCGCTGACGGATATGGTACTTACCAATTCAACCGCCGGACTCATCGACCTTGACCTGAATCAGGCACAAAAAGTACTTGCAGCCGGTTCATTTTCATCAGTGATGGAGGACTATTCGGCACACATTTTTTATGGCAACCCCAAAGAAGGTCAAACCCTTGAACAGGTGAAAGACCTGCTTCTTGCCGAGATAGAAAAAGTAAAAAAAGGTGAATTTGCCGATTGGCTGCTTCCTGCCATTATCAACGATTTAAAACTGCAGTTGATTCAGTCAGAAGAAAGCAATTCAAGCCGTACATTTACTATGGTCGATGCGTTTATCAAAGGTATCCCCTGGAAAGATCAGGTAAATCATATCAACAATCTGGCGAAATTCACCAAACAGGACATCATCGATTTTGCCAATAAAAATTATAAGGAAAACTATGTTGTTGTTTACAAACGCACAGGTATTGCCAAGCAAGTTGATAAAGTTAACAAACCAGTGATCACTCCTGTTGATGTTAACCGCGATGCACAAAGCGATTTTGTAAAAAACATAATGGCATCCAAACCCATGCAGATTGAACCGGCTTTCCTTGATTACAATAAAGACGTTCTTAAATACGCTACCGGCAAAGGAATTCCGATGCTTTACAGCCTGAACACCGAAAATGGTCGCTTTACCCTGTACTATTATTTCAATATGGGCAAAGACAACGACCGCAAACTTGAACTTGCCGTAAATTACCTTGATTTTCTTGGAACGTCAAAACTTACCGCGGCACAGATAAAAGAAGAGTTTTATAAAGCCGGATGCAGTTTCAGCGTTTATTGTTCAAATGACCAGACATGGGTGAGCCTGAGCGGGCTGAGCGAGAACATGGAAAAAGGATTGCAGCTATTCGAAAACCTGCTTGCCGACCCCAAAGCTGATAAAGAAGCGCTGGAAAACCTTGTGGGCAACATCCTGAAACAGCGCGACGACAATAAACTTTCAAAAGATGAAATCCTGTGGAACGCAATGTATAACTATGGCGTTTACGGTTCGAAGTCTCCTTATACAAATATTCTTTCCGAAGATGAGCTGAAATCGGTTAAACCGGATGAACTTATCAAACTCATAAAAGGACTTACCTCATTCTCGCATCAGGTATTGTATTATGGTCCGGAAAATAAAGATAAAGCAATTGCAATTATCGATAAATACCATACCACACCTGCCAAACTCAGCCCGGTTCCAGCTGAAACAAAGTTCACCGAACTCGAGAACAATGAAAATAAAGTGTATGTGGTGGATTATGAAATGAAACAGGTTGAAATTATCATGATGAGCAAATCAGAGCTGTTCAATAAAAATAATGTTGCCATTCGCCGCGTATTCAATGAATATTTTGGTTCAGGAATGTCATCGATTGTTTTTCAGGAACTGCGCGAAGCCCGTGCATTGGCATACACAGCTTTTGCAAGCTATCGTTCACCCTCACGTGCCGACCGCTCTCACTATATTTTCTCATTTATCGGCACCCAGAATGATAAACTTCCCGAAGCAATGAAAGGCATGACCGACCTCATCAACAATATGCCTGAGTCGCAGAAGAGTTTTGACGCTGCCAAAGAAGCCGTTATCAGCCAGATTCGCACTGACCGGATCACCAAATCGGATATCATTTTCAATTACCTTACATCACAGAGAATGGGCATTGACCATGATATGCGCAAAGACGTATTCACCCAGGTTCCTAACTTCACATTTGGTGATTTGCAGACATTCCAGCAGAAGTACATGAAGGACAAAAAATACACGATTCTTGTACTTGGAAAGAAAGACCAGATTGATACCAAAACCTTAGAAAAATACGGAAAAATTACCTACCTCAGCCTGAAAGATATTTTCGGCTATTAGTATCTTATGCAATCAATAAAAAGAGGGCGTCCCACAAAGGACGCCCTCTTTTTATTCTGTATAAATGTCAAAAACAACTACTTCTTTTCTTCTTCATCAGGAAGTACGAACAACTCAGGGAACCGTGGTGTGATATCTTTAGCGAATTCCCGAATAATTTTGAAATCCTCTTCATAGTTACCCGTAGGATAGAATAAAGGACCAATGCCGCCTTCTTTCTTTTTATAATCAACAAATCCCACGGCAATAGGTATGTTAGCCGCTTGCGCGATAAAATAATACCCCTTTTTCCAATTCGACACGCGGGAACGGGTACCTTCAGGAGCAATGACCAGAAAAAACTCGTCGGCTTTCTGCACCATTTGAACAACCTGAGTAACCAGACCTGTACTGTTACTTCGGTTAACAGGTACACCGCCATTGATGCGCAGAAGCCACCCAAGGGCAGGTGTAAATGCTTCTTTCTTTACCAGAATGGTGCATTTAATACCCAGTGCCCACAACCCCAGACGGCCCACAGCAGCATCCCAGTAAGAAGTATGACCTACAACCGCAATAACACATTTCTTGACATCCGGGGGTAGCGACCCTTTGACCTTCCACCCTGTCAGAAACAAAATGAAACGTGCAAAACCCCTCAAAATCTTTTTCCTTGACATGATGCAAAATTACAAACATTAACCGATATCGACACAGGGGCAGCAAAAGGTTGTATAAATTGTTGTACTTTTGCACACTCAAATTCACAAGCAAAACTAAAACAGGCAGGATTAACAGCATGAAGAACATACGCAACTTCTGTATTATTGCGCATATTGACCACGGTAAAAGTACACTGGCCGACAGGCTGCTTGAATACACAGGTACTGTTTCTTCGCGCGAAGCCAAAGAGCAGGTGCTCGACGATATGGATCTGGAGCGTGAGCGCGGCATTACTATAAAAAGCCATGCTATCCAGATGGAATATGAATTTGGCGGCACTAACTACATTATGAACCTCATCGATACGCCCGGGCATGTCGATTTTTCTTATGAAGTTTCACGCTCTATTGCTGCCTGCGAAGGAGCGTTGCTTATTGTTGATGCCACTCAGGGCATACAGGCACAAACCATTTCCAATCTCTATCTTGCACTGGAACACGACCTTGAAATTATTCCGGTACTGAATAAAATGGACATGGACACGGCCATGCCGGAAGATGTAAAAGACCAAATAGTTGATTTAATTGGATGCAAACGCGAAGATATTATTGAAGCCAGCGGCAAAACCGGACTTGGCGTAGAAGATATTCTGGAAGCCATTGTTAACCGTATTTCTGCACCCAAAGGCGACCCCGAAGCACCGCTGCAGGCACTTATCTTCGATTCATTATTTAACTCATACCGAGGCGTAATTGCCTACTTCCGTATTTTCAGCGGAAAAATAAAACAGGGTGACAAAGTGAAGTTTGCCGCAACCGGTCACGAATATCAGGCTGATGAAATAGGTATCCTGAAGCTTACCATGAGCGCCCACACTGAGATGCAGGCGGGCGAAGTGGGCTATATCATTTCAGGCATTAAATCGGCTAAAGAAGTAAAGGTCGGCGACACCATTACCCACACGGCGCGCCCGTGCGAAAAGGCCATTGAAGGTTTTGAAGATGTAAAGCCTATGGTTTTTGCCGGTGTATATCCTGTGGATGCCGACGATTACGAAGAACTGCGCTCATCTCTTGAAAAACTGCAGCTCAACGACGCCTCCCTGGTTTATGAGCCGGAATCATCGGCAGCACTCGGGTTTGGCTTCCGTTGCGGATTTCTTGGATTGCTGCATATGGAGATTATTCAGGAAAGGCTTTACCGGGAATTTAACATGGACGTGATTACTACGGTTCCTAACGTTTCATATAAAGTGTATACCACCAAAGGTGAAATGGTGGATGTGCACAACCCCTCGGGATTGCCTGCACTCAATTACATTGACCACATTGAGGAGCCTTATATTATTGCTCAGGTTATATCCAAATCGGAATATACCGGTGCTGCCATGAAGCTTTGTATCGATAAGCGCGGAACCCTTAAAAATCAGGTTTATCTTACCAGCGACCGCGTAGAACTTACCTTTGAAATGCCGCTGAGTGATATCGTGTTTGATTTTTATGATAAGCTGAAAAGCTTATCGCGAGGCTATGCCTCTTTCGATTATCATCACATTGGATACAAGGAAGCGCATCTGGTACGCCTCGACATCCTGCTTAACGGCGACATTGTGGATGCTCTGTCATCACTGATACATCGTGATTACGCTTATGATTTCGGTCGCAAAATCTGCGAAAAATTACGCGAACTTATCCCGCGTCAGCAATACGAAGTTGCTATCCAGGCAGCCATTGGCGCCAAGATTATTGCCCGCGAAACCGTTCGACCGCTTCGCAAAGATGTTACAGCCAAGTGCTACGGCGGCGATATCTCGCGTAAGCGCAAACTGCTCGAGAAACAGAAAAAAGGCAAGAAGCGCATGCGACAGATCGGCAACGTGGAAGTACCGCAATCAGCATTCCTCGCGGTACTGAAACTCGATTAATAAAAACCTTCTCTACCTGTCCGGCATTTAAAACTTCTCAATATAAGAGAAAAAAAAACAGACCGTGGCAATCGCTGAAACTTAATATGTACAGCAACATTGTGTGATTAATCCATTAATTATGCATTTGTATATCACACCGTTACAAAATATTTTCATAGCTTTGTAACAAAGCGGCATGACTGCCCGTCACAATACATTAATAGGCATAAAAACGTTTTCCCTGTGAATACAGCAGCATACAATAAATGTGTGGATGAGCATTCGGATGCCGTATATCGGTTTATCCTGAAAAATCTCAGGGATAAAGATAAGGCGCATGATGTAGTGCAGGACGCGTTTGAAAAAATGTGGATGAAAAGGGATGAAATTTCTGCAGAGAAAGCAAAGTCGTACCTGTTCACAACGGCATACCACACGATGATAGACAATATCAGAAAAGACTCCAAACAAACACGATTTGAAAACGTTCATACGAATGCCTTTACTGTAAACAACAGCTATTCCGATTTGAAAGAAGTACTTGATGAAGCGCTGGAGCAACTCCCGCAAATACAAAAATCAGTGTTGCTGTTACGGGACTACGAAGGATATTCATATGAAGAAATTGGTGAGATAACAGCCTTGAATGAAGCGCAGGTGAAAGTGTATATTTTCCGCGCCCGCACTGCAATGAAAAATTATATTGTGAATGTTGACCTTGTAGTATAATATGAACATAGACCGCACAAACTACGAAATTTATATCGTCGATTACTTCGACGGCAAGCTGGATAAGGTCACAGCAGAAGAGCTGCTGCGCTTTCTTGAGCGCAACCCCGATTTGCAGGATGATTTTGAGGCGTTCAGAAGTATGACCCTTTCTTCAGATGATTCCGTCGTATTTGAGGATAAAAATTTGTTGAAGAAAACACTCATCAGAAGCACAGAGAATATCACGGAAAGCAATTACGAAGATTATTTCATCGGTCATACCGAAAAGATATTATCCTTTAAGGAAGATAAAGAACTCATCCTCTTTCTGGCGCTCAATACTCATCTTCAAAAAGAATTTTCAGCTTATCAAAAAACGAGACTGGTAGCAGACATCAGCGTACAATATCCCGCAAAAGCGGAATTAAAAAAAGAACTTCCGGTACGCTCACTTACGAGCCGGGTAGCCATTTCATTATCGGTAGCCGCTTCACTTCTGGTTATTTTTATTTCATTATTTCTGATACGTAAAACAGATCACGAAGCAATAAATGGCAGCAATATCGCGTCATTGCAACATGTAAACATCAACAGTATAAAACCAATTTCAAAGAAGAATATTGAAACGCATGTTAATGCAAAACAACGCAATTTAACGAATAATGCCGATGCCGACACCCAATCGCTGCCGCATCGTGAGTTGTACGAAGCGCTCACGCCTGCCATAAACAAAGAGCTGGCGCAACTTGATATGCCATCTGATAATTCAGGTTTTGAAACCCTTCTGGGAAACCGCAACGAATACACCGATATACTGAATTACCAAAAAGTGCTGGCCGACAGTAAACGGGAATTTGAGAAAGAAAACAACGGGTTTCAAAATCTGGCAGCTACAGGTCTGAAAAAAATACGAAAAGCAGGTGGTGAAAAACAGCCATCCGCCGAACCCGACAAATTTTCTATTTGGGATCTTGCTTATCTTGGTGTTGCGGGGTACAATCGTATCACCAACAGTAATCTCATACTTGACCGTCGTACTGATAATGACGGAAAGCTTACCAGCTTTGCTCTGGGCCGGGAGAATAATAAAACAACTGAAAAAAAATAATTTTTTCGCCACCTGTAACTATTGCGACGAGCGCTCCGTCATAAATAAAAACACGGCACAAAGCCACATTCACTCACACAAATCTTAAGGCAATATGAAACCGCAACCCATTATTAAATCAATACTTTTTTCACTGTTCATTTTCGTAAGCGGAACAGTTCTCGCGCAGGAAGGCAACGGGAAGGTAATTACACAGGAGCGCACACCCGGCAGTTTTACCGGTATAAACCTTGATGGTCGTTTTACATACCACATTGCTCAGGGAGCAACAGATGCCGTAAAAATAGAGACCGATGAAAACCTTCAGGAAAATATTAAAACCAGCCTTTCGGGCGGCACCCTTACATTTGATATTAAAGAAGGTGACTTCACGAAACTGGATATTACCATCATTTGCAAAGACCTGCAGAACCTGCGTGCCACAAGCTCATGCGAAGTATACGGCGACAATCGTATCACATCAGATAACCTGAAATTATCGGCATCAGGGGCTGTTATCCTGAAGATGGACGTTGCTGTTCATACCCTCGAAACCAACCTTTCGGGAGCAGCCGATGCTGAACTCAGCGGTACTGCAGCATTTCATAACATAACAACCAGTGGAGCCGCCAATCTTAAATCAATGGACCTTGAAACAGGCAACACTTTCATCAAAACAAGCGGGGCCGCAGATGCCAAATTGAATGTAGTCGATTCACTCACGGGCTCAGCTTCGGGTGCATCGCATATAAAATACAAACCCAAGCCCAAATACGTGAACCTTGCTATCAGCGGAGCCGCATCAGTTAACGAAAAATCGGCAGATGCCACAACCGGTGAAAATAATGTGAATATTGAAACCGAAGTCACTTATAATGGTTCAAAAGACTCAGATACCACCAAGTTTAGCATGGGAAACAAGAATATCACGATTACAGACAATAATGATGACAAGGATAAAGAGCATCACAAATCAAAGAAAGGTGATAAACCAAAGGCACAATGGGCCGGTGTTGCCATAGGAATAAACGGCTATATGAACCATAATAACGGATTCAGCATGCCTAACGGATATTCGGCACTTGAGCCGGATTACGGACGCTCATGGTTTGTAGATTTGAATCCTGTATCATTCAGGATACCAATCGTGCGCAGGCATCTCGGTTTGGTTACCGGACTTGGAGTTGAGTTCAATAATTATCGCTTCACGGATAAGCATAATTACCTCACACCTGACACAAATTATACTTCATTTACTTACGACAGTACGCGTACTTATACAAAAAGTAAACTGACTGCTGTTTTCCTGCAGGTACCGTTAATGCTGCAGTTCGATACGAAAAAACTTCACAAGAAAAACACTTTTCATGTTTCGGCAGGTGTAGTCGGGTCGCTGAAAATCGGATCATATACCAAACAAATAACTGAAATAGACGGCACCAAATTCAAGCCCCGCACCAAAGATGATTTCAATTTAAATCAGTTCCGCTACAGCGCTATGGTAAGATTGGGTTACGGTTGGTTTGATATTTTTGCTTCATACTCACTGAATACATTATTTAAAAAAGACCACGGTCCGGAGCTTTATCCTATAACTGTTGGCATTGCTTTACTCAACATATAATCCGCTTAATACTGATTTACATTTCATTGAATATTCAGAGCGCCGGCAAAATTGTCGGCGCTTTTTGGGTGTTATCCTACCCTTACTACTTGCAGGACGGTACTTTTATTGTAACTTTGCAGCGTTTATAAGATACACTGTTATAATTATGTTAGAGAAATTATCGGCCATATACACCCGTTGGGAAGAGATTGGCGCCCAGATGAACGACCCCGAAGTAATGTCGGACATGAAGCGTTATATCAAGCTGAGCAAAGATTACAAAGAGCTTACGCCTATTATTGAGGCATATAAAAAGTACGAGAAGGTTGTAAAAGATCTCGCTTCGTCTAAAGAAATTCTATTTAATGAAAAAGATGAAGAGCTGAAATCGCTTGCCAAGGAAGATATTGATAATCAGAATGCCATCAAGGATAAACTTGATGAAGAAATACAAATGTTATTGCTTCCTCGGGATCCTCAGGATGGTAAGAATGCCATTGTTGAAATTCGTGCAGGCAGTGGCGGCGACGAAGCCAGCCTTTTTGCAGGCGACCTGTTCCGCATGTACACCCGCTATTGCGAAATTAAGAAATGGAAATGGGAGATTGTAGACCAGGCCGACGGTACTGTGGGCGGTTTCAAGGAAGTAATTTTTAGTGTTAAAGGCGACGGCGTATACGGACTGCTCAAATATGAATCAGGGGTGCATCGCGTGCAGCGTGTTCCCAAAACAGAAGCACAGGGCCGCGTTCATACCTCAGCAGCATCGGTGGTGATTTTGCCGGAAGCGGATGAATTTGACGTTGACATCAAAGATGCCGATATCCGCAAAGACACCTACTGTTCGTCAGGTCCCGGTGGTCAGTCGGTTAATACTACGTATTCGGCTGTTCGTCTCACACACATCCCTACAGGCATTGTAGTTACATGTCAGGATCAGAAATCGCAGATGAAAAATTATGACAAAGCGCTGGTAGTGCTTCGTTCGCGCGTTTTTGAGCTTGAATACAAAAAATATCTTGACGAAATATCAGGTCGCAGAAAGACCATGGTTTCAACCGGCGACCGTTCTGCCAAAATCAGAACGTATAATTTTCCGCAGAGCCGCTTAACCGACCACCGCATACATCTCACGCTGTATAACCTCCAGACGATATTGGAAGGTGAAGTGCAGGAAGTAATTGATGCACTTCAAATAGCTGAAAATGCTGAGCGTCTCAAAGAAGCTATCAGCGAATAAATATTCTGTTCCATGACACGAAAAGAGTTATTTCAGCTTATCCTTCGCAAGAAATCATTTTTATGTGTCGGTCTGGATCCTGATATTACTAAGTTTCCTGCTCATATCCGTCAAGCCGATGATGCAATTTTTGAATTCAACAAAGCCATCATAGATGCTACCCGCGACCTTGCTATCGCTTACAAACCCAATCTGGCTTTTTATGAAAGTCTTGGCATTAAAGGCATACAGAGCCTGATAAAGACCATGGACTATCTGGAAGGCTTCCGCAGTGAGTTATTCCTTATTGCTGATGCCAAACGGGGCGATATCGGGAATACCTCGACACAGTACGCAAAAACCTATTTCGAAAAATCTTCTTCCGGATTTGATTTTGATGCGGTGACCGTTGCGCCTTACATGGGCAAGGATTCCGTGGCTCCTTTTCTTGATTTTATCAATAAATGGGTTATCTTGCTTGCGCTGACCTCGAATGCGGGCGCCGCTGATTTCCAGTCACAGCGAATAGAAGCTCCTGAAGGCACGGTTAAATTATTTGAGCACGTCCTTCAAACATCCCGTCAATGGGGCAATGCGGAGAACATGATGTATGTTGTAGGTGCAACACAGGCTTCGATGCTGCAAGATGTGCGCAGAATTGTGCCCGATAATTTTCTGTTGATTCCCGGAGTGGGTGCACAGGGCGGAAACCTTGAAGACGCAGCGCGTTATGGAATGAATAATCATTGCGGATTGATTGTGAACGCTTCCCGAAGTATTTTATATGCTTCTGCAGATATTGATTTTGCTGAAAAAGCAAGAGCCGAAGCTTTTACGTTACAAAAAGAAATGGAGTCGCTGTTAAAGAATTTCGGCTTACTCTGATACAATATAAATTACTTTAAGCACTCATAAACCATGCAATCAATGCGCATCCAACTACTCGCTGCACTGTTTGTATTTTCGGCATTGCCAGGGCTTTCACAGATAGATACTGTAAGTTTAAAAACAGAGCAAAGCGCCATAACACCCGACAACGATACGGTTGATGACGGAATATACAACTACGATAAATACTGTGCCATCATGGGAGGCGATTCCACGCTGATATCGCGTGGAATGAAATATACCGGGCTTTACAAAGATTATTATCCTGACGGAAAAATAAAGCACAAAGGGTATTACGACCTGGGAAAAGTAACGACTGTTTTTACGAATTACTACGAAAACGGGCAGATTGAGCGCGTTTTTAAGGCCAAAGGTATGAACAGCGGATTACTGCTGTGTTACTATCAAGACGGGGCACTAAAATCGCGTGTGGCCTATACTGCAGGGGAATCAACAAAATGGGAAGATTTTTATCGCAACGGGAAGACTGAATTCTGCGAAGAATTTTCAGGCAACATGGAGTACTACCTGTATATGCGATTCTATTACCCTGACGGAAAGCCCCAGATACTTTTCGAATTGACAGATAAAAAGACCAGAACGTATAGTCACAAGGAGTTCTGGCCGAGCGGTAAAGTAAAAGAAGAAGGAATCAAAGTTCAGAACCGCTCAATGAACGACTACATGCAGGAAGGAACCTGGTATTATTATAGTGAAGATGGAAAACTCATCTTAGAAGAGGAATACAGCAAAGGAAAGCTTATCAGCGATAAAAGTTACTGATAAAAAAAAGGCGCAGACCGAAGCCTGCGCCAAAAAATCAAGTTCTAAAGATTATTCAATAATAGTTACCCAGCCATAATTATCCGGTTCGTCGCCCAGCTGAATACTCCGTAATTTTTCATACAATTTGGTTGAAACAGGACCGGCCTGACCATCTTTGCAATATTCATATACCTTGCCCGTTTCGCGGTCTACAATTTTTTTGATTGGTGAAATAACTGCCGCTGTGCCGCAAGCTCCCACTTCTTCAAATTCGTCAAGCTCTTCGATAGGCACAATCCGTCTTTCAACATTCAGGCCCATTTCGCCGGCTAAAATCGGCAAACTCATATTGGTTATGGAAGGCAGAATACTGTCAGATTTTGGTGTAACGTAGGTATTGTTTTTTATTCCGAAAAAGTTTGCAGGACCTGCTTCGTCAATTGATTTATGCTCTTTTGAATCCAGAAAAATTGCTGTAGAGAAACCTTCATCGTGAGCACGGCCGAGAGCGCGAAGGCTGGCAGCGTAGTTTCCGCCTACTTTAATATTTCCCGTACCGTGAGGAGCAGCCCGGTCATAATCGCGAACTATCTGCGCAGTAACGGGGTTAAATCCTTCTTTAAAATACGGGCCAACCGGGGTAACAAAAATCATGAACAAATATTCATCAGCTGGCTGAACGCCCACTTTGGCGCCACTTCCCATAAGGAGCGGCCTGATGTAAAGTGAAGAGCCAGTTCCATAGGGAGGAATAAATCTTTTATTCAGATTAATAGCTGTTCTCATGGCTTCGAAAAAAAGTTCCTGAGGAATCCGCTGCATCATAACGCCATCGGCACTGCGATTCATGCGTTTTGCATTTTCCTCCCATCGAAACACTCTGATTTTACCATCTTTTCCCATGAAGGCTTTCAGCCCTTCAAAAGCTTCTTGCCCGTAGTGAAGGGCAGTAGCGGCAATATGTACATTAATTGTTTCCGAAGAAGAAATTTCAAGTTTTCCCCATTCGCCGTTCCTGAAGTAGCAACGAACATTATAATCGGTCTTGAAATAGCCAAATGGCAAGCATTTCCAGTCAATATTAAGCATATCGGTATGATTTATAATGGGTTTAAAAAACAATATTTACGGGGGCTAATTTAGCAAGATATTTGATGTGCGTCAGACTTATCGAAAAATAATCCCATCAATCAGGTATCTATCTGATTATCTGAAACTATCAATCAAAAAAACACTAATATTTGAACTAATTTATGCCGTGTGTGGCTTTGGAAGACTCAGTCAGTTTGAGCGATTAGAATCATCAAATCCTCCAATTTCTGTTTCATTTCGTAGGCTGAACAGGTATAATTATTGACCATTATAGAAAAAACCAGCTCGGTTCCGGCTTTGTTCTTCACATATCCGGTATATGCCCTGATACCGTTCATAGTGCCGGTTTTCGCTTTAAGATTATTTTCGGCAACGGATCCTTTAAAAAGCCCCGCAATACCGCCTGATTTTCCAGCCTCAGGAAGCGATTTTTCAAAAGCATCAAAAATTTTATCCTTTTTTATAACACGAAGCATGGCACAAAACTGTTTGCAGGTCACTTTATTTTTTCGCGCAAGACCACACCCATCTTTCATATCAAAACCATCGATATCAATGCCTTTTCCTTTCCAGAAGTTTGTTATCTGCGACACACCTTCTGTGGTTGATCCCTCGCCGCCTTTTTTCAGACCAATCATTTTTACCATGCATTCGGCAAAAACGTTGATGCTGTTGAGATTCGTAAATCTGACAATTTTTTCGAGTGATGGCGACTTGATTATCTTCAGTGTTTTTCGGGCATTCGTATCTGTGTTTCCCTTCCACGTTTCGTTGCGAACATTCATCAGGCCTTTTGATATTTTGATTCCCTTGCCGGATAAATAGGTGTGAAATCTTTCAATAAAATACTGAGGCGGGTCAGGGATGGCGCCATCCACATCAAAATCCTTTTTACCCAGAGGAACAGTGCCATCCAAAATGCGGAGTGTAGTGAACGGACTGCCATAAATTATCACATTATCGCCTGAACCGGCTTTCGCGGTAGTAACAAAGTTGTGAAATTCCAGGCCGGGCATTTCAGGCTCCATGCGGGAAACAGAAGCGGAATCGCCGATATACTTCCCGGCATTAAAGTAAACGCGGTAATAATTCTCATTAATATTAAGTCCGCAAGCACCTGCTGCGTAATAGTTTCCGATATCTTCCCACGACCATTCGGGAACTGCGGGCTCATAATCAAATATCGATGCATCACAAACAAGCCGTCCGTCAACAGCATTGATATTCGCAGCTTTCATTGCAGTATAAAAACTTCCGAATACAGAATCAATCATACACGCATCTCCAAAGCGTTTTGAACCGATGGTCGGATCTCCGCCCCCGGTAATAAACAGGTCGCCATGCAATACCCCGGCCGAATCAATAGTTCCGGAATATTCAATTTTTGTTTCAAACGTAAAATCACTGCCGAGAAGTGAAAGGGCGGCAGCAGTGGTAGCCACTTTCATGGTAGAAGCAGGCATGAGACTCATGTCGCTGTTGTATTCTGCAAGGGTTTTCCCGTCGGAAGCAACCTGGACACAAACGCCCCATGCAGCATGTTTTAATCCTGCATCCTTTTTAAGAAATTCAATGCCGTCAATCAATGCAGCGGTGCCAGCTGTTTGTGCCTGACTTTGAGCAAGAGAAAAATATTGCAGCGAGCAGAGCGGAAGAAATAGCATATATTTGATAAATCTCAACAGAGAAGTCATAGGAGAATATTTAAAGTACGGTTTAACAATGTTCAAATATACACATTGGGGTGAAAATAAATCATTGTGACCGAACTATGGCAAATCAGAAAAAAAACAGAATTTCGCAATTATTTTGTCGCAATTATGAAAATACTGATTATTGAAGACGAAAAAGAGCTTGGCTTGTCGGCAGTGGAATATCTGCAGAAAGAAGGTTTTTTGTGTGAACTTGCCGATGATTTTGACAGTGCGCACGAGAAAGTGCACATGTATAAATATGACTGTGTTGTTGTGGATATTACCTTACCCGGAGGCAGCGGGCTGAATATCATCCGCGAACTAAAAAAAATCGGAAGTGAGACCGGCATCATCATTATCTCTGCAAAGAATGCGGTTGAGGACAGGATATCCGGTCTTGATATCGGTGCAGACGATTACCTGACCAAGCCATTTTATCTTCCGGAACTCAGCGCACGTATTCGAAGTATTATCCGTCGTAAAAATTTTCAGGGTAAAAAAGAACTGGTGGTTGGAGAAATCACAATTATTCCTGATTCCGCAGAAGTCAAGGTTTGTGGGCAAGTGATTACTCTTACGCGTAAAGAATATGAGCTGCTGCACTTTTTCATCTCCAATAAAAACATGATACTCACCAAGGAATCGATTGCGGAACATTTATGGGGAGATGAAATGGACATGGCTGATTCTTTTGATTTTGTTTATACGCATATTAAAAATCTGCGAAAAAAAATCATGGAAAAAAGCAATATCGATTATATAAACACAGTTTACGGAATGGGTTATAAATTCATAGCGCCTTGAAACTACTTTCAAAGACAGTCCTATATTCAGTAATTTTCTCATTGCTAACGTTCACTGCAGGTGGATTCATATTCTATTTCAATTTACGCACTCAGATTATTCAAGAGGTGGATCAGAGTCTGGATCTTGAAAAGAACCGCATCATTCAGAAGCTGATGTTCGCGGATACAATTCCGGGATTTTATACAAGTTTTGAAAACCAGATAGAGGTTGTAGAAGTTCCGGCAAGTCTCAGAAGAGCTGACACCTACAGTGATCTGTTGATTTATGATAGCATTGAAAAAGACAGCATTCCTTTCAGACGGCTCGATTCATACCTTCATCTTTATACACGGGAATATCACATTGGAATCTCCAAATCACTGATAAACAAAAGTGAGCTTACGGGCGATATTTTTCTCCTTATGCTTTTCCTTTTCATTTCGCTGTTAATGATACTCCTGCTGGTGAACGTTCAAATCTCGCGAAGAATGCTGCGACCATTTTACAAGACGCTCGAAAACGTAAAAACCTATATGATAACGCGGGGCGAAGGGCTGAATCTGCCAAAGACGCCAACAACGGAATTCACTATGCTGAACAACGTACTTAACAGGATGTCGGCAAAGATTAGCAAGGATTTTATCAGTCTGAAAGAATTCACGGAGAATGCATCGCACGAAATGCAGACGCCGCTTGCGGTAATCAGGTCAAAACTTGAATTGCTTATACAGCATGAAAACCTCACCGAAGATGAAATACGCCTTATACAGTCTATCAGTGATTCAGCAAATAAGCTTTCACGTATGAGTCGGGCGTTAGTGCTCATTACACGTATTGACAACCAACAGTTCAGCGACATTGAAAACGTAAACATCACTGATATTCTAAATAACCAGCTTGAGAATCTGGAAGAACTGATTACCGAAAAGAAAATTACGGTGAGCCGCGACCTGCAGAATGAAATTTGCGCCAAGATGAATCCGGCGCTTGCCGAAATCATGCTGACCAACCTGTTGAGCAATGCAATAAAACACAATATACCCGGAGGGAGTATTCACATTTCAACACGGGGGCGGGTATTTTCCATCACCAATACCGGCCTTCATTCGGATATTGAGCCATCAGAACTGTTTGGTCGCTTCCGTAAAGGTTCGCAACACCCTGATTCGATTGGGCTGGGTCTTTCTATTGTTAAAAAAATTGCCGATACGCATAAAATAGCTGTTGCGTACACCACAGGTGAAGGAACTCACACACTTACATTGACTTTTAGTGTGACCGGTTCCTTATCTGAAATACTTTAATTGCAAAATTTCTTCAATCTACAGAATTTCGTCAAAATCGGGAATTAATTTTGCTTTTCAATAATTCATTAATACACTAAATAAATCTAAAAGAAATGAAAAAGTTAATGTTGTTCCTGGTAATTGGCATTATCGCTGTTTCAGTAAACGCACAAACCAAAACGACCATCAAAACGGCCGACTTGAAAAAAGAAATTACAGATTATGTTCTTAAGAATTATCCCGGTTACAAGATTACAGAAGCCTTCAAGATGGAGACCAATAAGGTTGTGACTTACGAAGTTCTTGCAGCAAAAGAGGCAGCAAAAATAACGCTTGTGTTCAACGACAAAGGTGCTTTCGTAAAAAAAGAAGAGCCAAGAACAAATATGGGCTCAAAACCAGTTAACAAAACGGGTGCTGAAAATAAAGATCAGGGAACCAAAAAGCCTGCCTCCACTAAAAAATAAAGAGTCCCCTTTATATGTGTTTTTTTGGTTTGACAGAAGGGTGCTGCATTGTGCAGCCCCTTTTGTTTTTTGAATGGATGAATGAGTATCATCCGGCGCTTATATCTGCAGGTAATTCAACATATACTCGCCCCCAGCGCACCAACGCCCATACTCTTTCATGCAAATAAAACAATGCAATTTTTGTTATTACCTCGCTTGCTCCTATTTTAAACGCGCCCAATGGATTTCCAGAATATATCCAACTAATAATTATTGTATCCACGGAACCCATAAAACGCCAGCTTACGCCTTTGACAATACTCCTCAAATGCGATGGCTTACCATCCAGCCTGCCCCATGAAATAACATTCCAGAGCCGTTCATGGAAATAGAATAACAGTATTTTTGAGAAAACCTCCGTAGCCGCAATCGGAGCCGCCAGGCGCAGGTCACCGAAAAAGAGCAATGCCAGTAAAAACGTATCCACCGTGCCAACGGCGCGCCAGCTAATACCTTTAACAAGGCTTCGCACATTCGTGTCTTTCATTTTTCTCCTGTTCATCGCGTAATTTGCATTCAAAATTAGAATAAAATACACGTGCCCCGGTCAAGTATGATATTAATCACACCACTTTAGCAGGATAAAAAATATGAATTGTGAAACACTACTGACAGGTGACCGTTGTGATTACGTAACGCTGCGTACCGCCGCTACACCATGTCGGATTCAGTGAACAAGGTGAAGAATATCCGAAGCAATCGGAAACATATATATAGCCGGTGGTGAATGAAACCATAGATGAATAACCGTTTGAAGCGCAGAAACATGTTGCCTGTTGAACTGCCGTGCCACAGCCGTAATGATCGCAGTCAATAAGATATTCGTGGCTATTCCAGTTGTATGTGTTTATTGTAATACTGGAAGCAGTTGTAACATTTTGAGAATGCGTTGCACTGCAACCGCCGGAAGTTACCGTAAGACCAACCGCAAATGTTCCCGCTGAAGCCCATTGCACAACCGGGTTCTGAACAGTACTGCTTGTCGGATTGCCACCCTGAAACGTCCATGAATAGGTTGCTCCCGATGTTGCCGGCGTAAAAGTAACATTAACATTCAAACCAATATTTGAAGGATTGTAGGTAAAATTTGCCGATGGTGATTGCGTCACCTGAGCGTTTGTATTGGCCGGTGCACTTGTGCAGCCATTCATGGTTGCGGTTACATAATAGGCGCCGTCATTGGCAATTGAGGCATTCGGAATCTTTGGATTTTGCTGAGTTGATGAAAAATCGGACGGGCCTGTCCAATTATAAACCGCTCCGGGAATAGAAGTAGCTGTAAGCTTCAGTGTATCGCCTGAGCAAACAGGTCCGTTATTACCGGCAAGCGGAGCATTGGGAGGAATGCAGTTCCCACAAAGCTCGAACCACAGACTGTTTTTGTAAACATTGAAACATTTTGAGGTTGTGTTGAAAATCAGTAAGCCTTCTGCCGGGCTTACAATGGCGTTCCGCTGTATATCGGTCATGCGAGGCACCAGCATTCCACGATTATCAAAATTAACATCAAGGCCGGCTGAAGGATCCGGCGGATTGCCGGTACTATTGATGGCTGTTCCCTGCGCGTGAACCTGAATGTAAATGGCAAGAAATACCACTCCCAGTAAAAGTTTGAAAATTTTCATCCGCTTTCCTAATTGTTGTTTTATGAAAAAGAGTGTCTGTGTGAAAATCTACTCTTTCCTTTTAATTCTAATATTTTATGCTTACTTCACCGAACGCTTTTTCTTGTAGAGGAAATAAGCAAACGTAAGGATCATCATTGCTACAAGACCGGCACCAAATGCAATGCCCAACGTGGCTATCCGACTAAGGCCGGCATGAATTCCAATGAGCCCGGTCCATCCGAACAGTGTCATAAAAGCAATGATATTCCGCATTGTAAATACATGAAATGCCGGAGCCATCCACGATTTTAAATACGACGCATCATGCACCGTAATATTCCGTAATCCTTTTTCCTGTAAGGCCGATTCATCAATTGCGTCATCCTGCTTACCACCACCAAGACCGGTAAATGTAAGGATGAGCTGAATCACCAATATTACCGAAAAGGGAATTGAAATATACCATAAAATTTTTTCAAACGTGCTGATCACGTCCCACCATTCTTGCATAGCGCTAATTATTAATTCTCGTATTAGAGCCGAATTCTATTTGAAACACTTCCAGGCTATTTACTACACAAAGATATTTATTTATAAAGGAATAAGTCTTCATTGGTTTGTGAAATAAATGTTGTAATTTTATCGTGTTGATATTCAGTTATTTGATTGAACATTATGATTATTATGAAATGTGATGCAACGCAAAGTGCAAATTTACTGTCAACGTTGTATTGATGTTTTCCTGAACAATGCCTACTGAAAAAGAAATACTTGACCGCTGTCTGAAAAATGACCCTTTAGCACAGGAGCTGCTGTTTCGCAAGTTCGGGCCAAAGATGTACGGCATCTGCCTGCGCTATGTCAGGAATAAAGCGGAGGCCAGTGATATCCTGCAAGAAGGTTTTATAAAAGTTTTTTCAAAGCTGAATAATTTTCGTGGAGATGGTTCTTTTGAAGGGTGGGTACAGCGCATTTTTGTAAATACAGCCATTAATCATTACCGTAGTAACCTGCATTATGATAACGACCACATCGAAGCCGGCGATGTTGATTTTGTAGAAAATGAAGCACTTTCAAAACTTCATACCGAAGAACTGTTAACCTTGATTAATGAGCTTCCCGATGGTTACCGCATGGTTTTTAATCTTTATGAGATTGAAGGATTTGATCATAAGCAAATCGCAGGAATGCTGGGGATTAGCGAAACAACCTCGCGCTCACAATTATTGCGCGCTAAAAAATCGCTGCAGGAAAAATTAAGAAAACGATATAACATTTCATGCTATGAGCACACAGCATAATTCAGACAATATTTTCAAGGAGCGCTTTGCCGACTTCAGCAAAGAACCGCCACCCGGGAGTTGGGAAGAAATTAAAAAACATCTGCCCCAGTCAACGTCACGCCGTATTGGTTTACGCAAGTGGTTCTGGATGCCGTTTTCTGCTTTTATTCCAATTTTTATTGCTGCAGTGGCAACGCTGTTGTTATCACAATCAGCAAAAAATATTTCGGGTGAATCTGCCCTGCTAAACAATATTCCTAAAAATCAAAAATTCCGTAAGTTTTCTGAAAATGTGAATCCGGCTGAACATAAACTGATATCCTTTACTTCCAGCCCACAAAAAAACAGGGACTCTAAAAACAGTTCAGTGCAGCATCGCACGAGAGTTCCAGACAACAGCACTTCACAGGCAACTCCGCCTCCTGCCGTATATGAATCGCAGCAGGGGGCACTTTCACAAAATGGAGTTTCGGGCGCACAGCAGCAATCAAATGAGCCTGCAACAAATAATAATATACCCGTTCAGAATCCGAATGCATCCGGAGAAATTATACTGCCGGTGATTGAAAACAGTATCACACAAGAACCCATTACACCGTCAGCAAATAGCAATAACCCGGTTACAGAATCGAATACTGAAATTCAAAATGACCGGCAGTCTGACCGGCAAAATCAGATAAATGAAACTCCCACCGGAGAAACACCTACTGATAAAAAACCCTTAACAGAAATAAAAAAAGAAGAAACGCCGGGGAATAATAATGCCGCCGCCAAACCTGTCGATTATGGCAACACATCGGGCTGGGAACTTGCACTGAATGTTGTTCCTGAATACATGTTCAAGGATGCCTCCGGTTCGGAAAATAAATGGAAGCTAGCATACGAAATCTGCGGAACGTACAACATAAAAAACTTTATAATTCAGGGTGGATTTGGCCTGGGATTTTTTCAACAAACAGTCAGCCACAACTTACTCTATAACGTCAATCATTTGAGTGGTTCTTTTGAGGATGTGACCTCGTATACGTGGGATTCAATTGCACAAAAGCCTCTATTCTCAACTGAAACCGTCAATTATTATGACAGCATTCAGCAATCGCAAAAAGCAAATGCAGCAAATAAATACTCCTTGCTCCATATTCCGTTATTGCTGGGTTACAAGCATGATGTTAAAAATTTTACTTTTGTTATTAAAGGAGGTCTTCAGTATTCAATCATGATTTCAGAGAAAAACAGCAGCATATCTTCAGCCGTTGCAGGTTCACGCCTTATTGAGGATAAGTCAGCCGGAGCGGCAGCTAATAAAAACGGTCTTGCGCTGTTGCTGAATTGCGGAGTTGCCTATAATATCAATCATCGTTTCGGCATCGCAGCAGAACCGTCGTTTCGCTATTATATTAAAAATATTTACGGCATGTCTGATACTAATGAAAAGCCTTATTCTATTGGTATTAGAGCGGGTGTGATTATAAAATTATAAATTATTTGAATGCTTGATGCAACGCCGATTCAATTTTGCAGGTCATAACAATAACGAACACCAAAATGAAAAAATTTACCTTGCATAAAATAATACTTCTCTCTGCCCTGATACTTATATTTCCATTATCAGGAATATCGCAGGGCGTATTACTAACCGGACCATTCAATGTTTCGGTATGCGCACCGCTTTCCGCTTCCTTTCATGTTCAGGCCGATTCAGGCAGCGGCAATTACATTTACCATTGGTACCTGAATTCTATTCTGCAAAATGATTCGACAAGCACTTATACATTCAACCAAACCGATACGAGCATGTCGGGCAGCACTATTTATTGTAAAGTGAGCGATATGGGCGTTTCCCATTACAGTGATACTGCAACTTTAGTTGTGCTCGATTGCAGCGTTCAGCCATTGCAGGTGGATGCCGGGATGAATTCCGTTGTCTGCGATTCATCGTGTATACAATTCAATCCATCAATAATTGGCGGTATGCCGCCTTACTCCTATCATTGGGCTCCTGCTAACGGATTCAATAATCCGGTTTTTGATCCGGCACTTCCGTCGCCCCTTGTTTGTTTTTATGATTCTGTTCTAACTCAGCCTTTATATCTTACATATTCACTCACGGTAAGCGATTCCCTTGGCAATACTGCGACAGACAGTCTCATGATTTCAGTGTTTCCGCTGCCGCAGGTTGAAGCCGGACACGATACATTAATCGTTCAAAATAGTTCAGTGCAGTTAAATGCAGTGGTTACGGTGGCTTCACCTCCCTGGTATTTTAACTGGATGCCATCCGCAGGTTTGAGCAATGCACTCACTGCAAGCCCCACTGCCAGCCCGCTTCAAACCACCACTTATACAGTTACCGTAACAACAAATACAGGTTGCACGGCTACAGATAAAATCACTATTTACGTATCGGCGCCTGTTTACCACAATATGGGCGGACAGGTGTTTGCAGGACTTTATCCTGTTGATATGGGAAATGCAGAGCTAACTATAATTAATGGAAACTACATGAATCAGGCCGGTTGGATGACTTTTGATACACTGGGTTATTTCTATTTTCCGCAACAGCTTGAGGCAAATTATTATGTGAAAAGTGAGCCTGCAGCAGGTTCTTCAGCATTCGGACTGTATGCACCAACCTATTATGGCGATGTTCTAAACTGGACAAGTGCGTCTGTGATTAACCTGAATTCAGATTTGTTCAATGAGGACATCCATTTGCTTTCCATTCCAGGACCCTCGCCCGGACCCGGAAACATCGGAGGAAGCGTATTTTCGGGGGCAAAAGGAGACGCAATATCTATGGCAGAAATAATTCTTAAAGATGGTTCAGGAAACATGCTTTCTTACAACAACACGGATGTATGGGGTCATTTCGAATTCAGCGGAATTGCCTACGGAACCTACATTTTACTTCCCGAAATAGCAGGAAAAACAGCAAATCCGGTTACTGTTGTTCTGAGTCCGAATACACCCGATATCACAAATCTGATTTTTACTGTGAACGAGCATTCTGTTGCAGCAGGCATTAATGAAGCTAGTGAAGAATCAGGCTTCAGCGCAGGAAATATCTTTCCCAATCCGGCTTCGGATTATGCATATATAAACCTCACCACACAAAAAACACTGAATGCACGTATTGATATCATTACCCTCGCAGGGCAAACGGCTCTTTCAACAGCTGAGACTATTTCAGATCAGTACCGTCTTCAAATAGATTTACGTAAATTGCCACAGGGTATTTATTATATTACCATCACAACAGAGGGCAACCTTATTACAAGAAAGCTCATTAAAATATAATTCAGTCATAAAATCCGGATATTAATTAACATAAAAATCAAACCTAATATTAAGCCTTATGAAAAAAATTCTAATCCTTGTAATGCTTGCGGCTTGCTTCATGAGCGCCAAAGCACAAAACGCAGACGACCTCTACATCTCAGGAACGGTGACCATTGCAGGAACAACAAATCCTGTAGCTAACCAAAATGTGATTATTTACGGCGACAGTATGAACACGCCCATAGTGAACGTGACCGTTGTCACAAATAATCTGGGCTTTTACTCTTATAATATTGTCGGTGGAAGTGTGATTGGTCCGAATAAAATCTTCCACGTTGCAACAGTAAGTTGTAATGTAATGCTTGATACTGCCATTTCTAATAATCAGGGAACGGTAAATACGGCTGTTGCCGATTTTGCTATTTGCCAGACTAATCCGGGTACCGGCTGCCAGCCAATAATTTCGTATTCACCGGACAGTCTCAGTAACCTCACCATGAATTTCTTTGGCGGTGTTTCTATGTTCACAGTGGGTACTGTCACATCATGGAGCTGGTCGTTTGGCGATGGCACAGGCAGTTCTGTTCAAAATCCTCAGCACACCTTTGCAACAGCAGGTCTGCATATTGTATGTCTTACCATTGCTACCGATTCAGGTTGTTCAAGTGTAGTTTGCGACAGTGTTTATGTTGGCTCAAATACCGGAAACTGCACATCAAACTTCAGCTATCAGGCAAGCGGTCTTATACTGAGTTTTACGGGCTATTCATCCAGTAATTATCCTGCAACATGGACATGGGATTTTGGAGACAGCACAGGCACCATCACCGGTATCAACAATGCCGTAACACATACTTATTTGGCACAGGGATATTATACTGTATGTCTTACAACACTTGATTCAACAGGATGTACCGACACCTATTGCCAGACTATTTTCGCGGGTCCGAATGTATTCAACAGCCTTTGCGGGACGGTGAGTGCAGGCGGTGCACTGCTCGACCATGGTCTTGCAACATTATACACCATTGATACGACAAACGGAACGGTAACATGGTATCAAACCGTAGTACTTGACTCATCAAGCCACTATTGCTTCCTCAACATCCCCAATGGAACCTACATCGTTCTTGCTACACCCGACAGCAATTCATCGGTATTTAATCTGTATTTCCCGACTTATTACGGCGATGTTCTCAACTGGGGCGATGCCACTGTTATCATTGTTCCGGGCAATCCCGCTCCCGGTTGGGATATTAATCTGATTGGATTCAACACACCCAGTCCCGGTAACGGAAACATTGGAGGCGGTCTGTTTTTGGGCGGTGCTAAAGGAATTGGCGATGCAGTTCCCGGCGTAACAGTACTCCTTTATGATGCTTCACTTGATGCATTGATAAGCACCGTAAGTGATGATAACGGACATTTTAATTTTTCAAATCTTGCCTACGGCACTTATACCGTTTACCCTGAAATTCCGGGATTGAACACCGTGCCGGCAGTTGTGATTCTTAGCTCAACAAATCCCGATGCAGACAATCTTTATTTCTCGGTTAACAGCGATCAGATTGTGGCAGGCATTGAACAGCAAGATGCACAGATAACATCTGTAAGCGATGTGTATCCGAACCCCGCCAATGCCAACTCAGGAATCGCGGTTGTATTGCAGAAACCGGCACAGCTGAATGTAACTGTTTTGGATATAACCGGCAGAAAACTTTCAGAAAAAAATCTCAGTCTGGCAGTTGGAAATCATTTTATCAATGTCAATGCCGAAAAACTGACTAGCGGCGTTTACCGGATTATTTTAACAAGCGATGACGGAAACCGCATTATCAGGCAATTTGTAAAATAACCCCTGTTCATGTTGTTGTAAAAGGCTGCTTCTGCAAAGGCGGCCTTTTACTTTTTATGTAAATTTGTTCATTACAATTTACTTCCGGAAAACGAATGATGATTCCATTTCGCAAATATTATTTATTGTTTTTTGCAACCATTCTCGTGCTGCCGCTTGCCTGCAAAAAAGAGAATTCCTGCGACTGCTTTAAAAGTACCGGAGATATTATTACCGAGAACCGCACACCGGGTTTGGTGAACCGTATTATTCTTGATGATAACATCAATCTGATACTGACTTCCGGGAATGCCGTTCAACTGAGCGTGGAGGCAGGCGAAAATCTGCTACCGCTGATTAAAACAGAAATAGCCGGCAATGAAATCCACATTCGAAACGACAATAAATGCAACTGGGTAAGAAGCTATAAATACAAGCCAACAGTCTATCTTACCGTGCCAATGGTTGATTACATTGAATACAGCGGCAGTGGCGACATCACGATGACAAATACGTTTTACTGCGATACCATTGCAGTGAACTCATGGGACGGTTCGGGCACCATTAATCTCAATCTGAACTGTAACGCATCCCACCTGAATATCCATACGGGTCCGGCTGATATCAATGTTACAGGCAATGTTGGTCAAAGTTACATTTGGTATGTAGGAAATGGAATGATACATGCCGAAAATTTCAGCTCATTTTACACATACATCACAAACAAAGGCACCGGAAACTGCTATCTGAATGTTACGAATGAATTGTACGCGAATATAACCTGGACGGGCTGCATTTATTATCGCGGGAATCCGCAAATCGTGGTTCCTAACATCAGCGGCAAGGGAACGCTCATCAAGGAATAATGCAAGGACTTTACCTCTTGAGATAACAACATAAATGACACTTGCCAACAATAATAGTACAAGCGATAAACAAAAAGGCTGGCTGATTTTTGCTGGAGTCATTCTCTTCAATTTTGTATTAAAGGCCCTTTTTGCAGGCTCAAATCAGCTTGCTCTGGACGAACCATTTACCGTATTTTATTCGCAACAGCCGTTGTCGGAAATTTTTAAAATGCTCGGTCAGGAAAATAATCCGCCCTTGCATTTTATCTTTCTGCATTTCTGGATAAAATTATTCGGAATAAGTGAGATTTCGGTACGCATGCCATCTATCATTTTCAGCTCTGTGGCTGCCGGAATTATATTCCTTATCGGTAAAAGGTACATTTCACTGATTTCAGGCCTGCTGGCGGCCATACTGTTCACCTTTTCCACGTTGAACATATATTTTGCACATGAAGCCCGGGTTTATGCTCTGTTTACAATGTTATCGGCACTTTCATTGTATTATTATCTCAGGCTGGTGACCGAAGACCAAAGCATAAGCGCCCGTGCAGCTCTGGTCATAGTAAATGTGTTGGCGCTGTATTCACATTATCTGGGTGCATTGATTATTATCGCACAGATACTGCTGTTCTTTATAATGCCCGGACCGGTTCGCAAAAAAGTTCTTCGCCCGCTTATTGCTGTTACGGCTTTTACCGTTCTTTTTTACGTGCCGAATATTTACATTTTTATTAGTCGTCTAAGCCTTTACAACGTCTCCAGTTCATGGCTCAACCAGCCCGAATTCGCCGGTCTTTACGACAATATCATGAAATACAGCAACGCTCCTGTTGTGGCCGTCACATTCATTACTCTGATAGTTGCTGCTTTTATTGCCTTCCTTGTAAAAAGGAAGAATGAAAAAATCTCCGCGGCTGCAAGAATTCTAGCAGTCCATTTTATTATTTTGTACGTAGGCATTTTTTTAATCTCTTTCCGATTCCCTTCATTTTGGGATCGTTATCTCAGCTTCGTTTTCCCTTCATTTTATCTCTTAATTGCACTTTCCATCAGTTATTTATTCCGACGTGGTGCTTTGCAATGGATGTTGCCCGCCCTGTTGACGCTGCTTATGACAGCAAGCGTGAATATAAACAGGTCAAACAGAAACGACACTCGGGTTATTGCAGAATTAATCAAGAGTTATCCTGTAAGCAGCCGGAAAGTAGTTATTTATCCCTCATGGACTGAAAAAGGAATTGTTTATTACTATAATCGGGAGTATTTTAAAAATTGGAATTCATTCAATACATCCTTACAAAATGATAATATTTTTGCGCAGGACATTCCCGACGAAATCATGAAAATTGCGTCACAAGATACGCTTACCCTCATTTATATTCAAACAGGCACCAACAAAGGCACACCCGAAGATTCGCCCTACAACCGTCTGAAGCGCCATTATTCCAACTGTACTGACCGCGACGAATTTGGCGGTTTTTATGTGAGTATTTTCTCGGGAAACAAAAAGTAAAATTCCACAAAACATTTCATGCATTGCATTATTCGGGCACTGAAGACTTGTTCAGCAAATCAGCGTTCGGATTTTCCTTTTTAACAATCAGATCAACCCTCATAAAAACATTCCAGTACCGCTCTTTATTCATCTCATCCCAATGGATAAAATAGTATCGGTACTGATAGGTTTGCACCTGGCACATGAGAAAGCAGCATAAACAAAGTGAAATGAACACCCTTTTCATGTGCCGTTTAATACTATTCAATGTATATGCCAGCAAAATTGCAAAAACAAAAAGGTATTCAACAATTGGGCGTGTTCCGAAACTGCCTCCATACCACCAGTTCCACCAGCATGACAATACGTAAATTAAAATTCCAGCAAAAAACAGCAGCGAATAAAATTGCCATTTGCTTTTTCTATAAAGAAAAATGAAGCCTGTAAGCGACAGCAGTATTACCGGTAAATAAAGGAATAAGCCTTTCTTATAACTGAACAGAAATGCCCCCAAACGCGGACTCAAAAAGTGAAACGATTCGTTCCCGTATGAATAAACCAGAAATGAGCCGGTGGCTATTTTATAATAAACAAGTTGCAACGATAGTATGCAGGCAAAAGCAAGCAGCGAGAGCAACAAAACCGGTATACGGTTTCGAAGACCGGCAAATATCCTGACCATATTTTCTTTTGAACCGGCCAGAAAAGGCAGCAATAAAACAATCAAACCATTCACCGGTCTGATAATAATTATCATTGCCAGCAACATAAAAAGAACGGGCAGAATTTTTGCCTGCTGCGTTTCACCATACCTGATAGCCCGCAGAACAAAGATGTTGATAAAGGCGAATGAATAAACATGCGACATTGCCGGCTCGCTGGTTGAGTAGAAAAAAAGATTGGTCGCAAAAAGTATCAGCCCCAACACGAATGCAATCATCTTCGGATTTTGAAAATAGCGCGATAAAATTCTGCGCAGCGCTAGCAACCCGGCCAGGCAATAAAAGATAGCGGCTATATTAAGCCCCCAGGCATACCAAAAAGAATATCCGTTGACGTCAAGTCCGGTAATCAGCGTTATTATATGCCCTAATAAAAAGAATGGCACAATGGCAAGCGCAGTGCCGCAATACCATTTATCAAAATTGGGAATCGTTGTTTCCTTACGGAAATCGAAATCAGGGCGTGCAGCAAAATCCGTTTTCTGAACCTTATCAATAAATGAAAAGCTTAAATCATGGTAAATAAACACCGCCGGCAGGTAGGAATAATAGCCGTTGGAATCGGCAAGAAAAAAGCCCTTCCATCGCTTACCGCCCCAGTTAACGTTCCAGCAATACAAACAAAGAATGATTGTAAAAATATAAGGCGCGAAACGGGCGACGGTTTTCATTGTCAGAAATACTATTGATTAAACTCCGGTAACAGAGCTCATGAAATTCATTACCATGCAAAATAAACCTTTTTTGTCAATACCGCATTTAGCTCATTGTCGTCAGATGAAACAATTTCTCAGTGAAATTCTTTATAAATCATCAAATTGTGGTAACCGATTAATAATTGTATTATAAAATAATGATATACAGTAATTAAGACGCCTATACGTATTAATACCTGCTATTTTTGTCTGCTTTGGGTATTTTCTTAATAATTCTTAAAATTCGCTCAAGCGCAAAAAATTATACTACCTTTGAATTCCTATTAAAAAAAGTGATTGATAATTTACTGACAAACAGCATTTTACAGACAATACCTCCTTTAAAATTCTGTAGGTATCAGTAAATCAAAAAGTAAGAAAGCACCTGAAGCCAAAAGTGTAGTTAATAGGGGATTTTAAGTGTGCACTATGTAAACTAATCTATTAAATAATGTCTTTACGTCAGAAAACTGTTGATTTAAAAAAAAGAATGCAGGGCGCCCTGCAGGGTGGTGGCGAAAAAGCTGTTGAAAAGCAAAAGGCAGTTGGTAAAATGACTGCCAGAGAGCGCATCATTGCGTTGCTCGATCCCAATTCTTTTCATGAATATGACTTATTCGTTGAACATGCCGGCAAAGATTTCGACATGGATAAAAAATACCTTCCGGGCGACGGTGTTGTTACCGGAACGGGCACTATCAGTGGCTATCCCATCTGTATTTTTGCGCAGGACTTTACTGTTGCGGGCGGTTCTCTGGGCTATATGCATGCCAAAAAGATTACCAAGATTATGGATCACGCCATGAAATTGAAAGTTCCCCTGATTGGAATCAACGATTCGGGCGGCGCACGTATTCAGGAAGGCGTAAACTCCCTTGCCGGTTACGGTGAAATTTTTTACCGCAACACACAGGCTTCAGGAGTTATTCCGCAGATTTCGGTAATATTAGGTCCTTGCGCAGGCGGGGCCGTATATTCACCTGCCCTTACGGATTTCGTATTTGTGGTGGATAAGATTTCGAAGATGTTTATTACCGGTCCGGAAGTTATTAAAACGGTGCTTGGCGAAGACATTTCTATGGAAGACCTCGGAGGCGCCCTCGTGCATGCCGAAACCACAGGCAACGCGCATTTCTTCGCCGAAAGTGAACTGGAATGTTTTGAGCAGATAAAGAAGCTGGTGAGTTTTATTCCCTGGAACAATGCTAAAAAAGCAGAATCGTTTCAGCCCAAACAACCCAAAACCAAATATTTTAAAATTGAAGAGCATTTTCCTACCGACGCCAAAGCTCCTTATGATGTTCGCAATATCATAAAGTCAATTTGCGATGAATCGGAATTTTTCGAAGTTCAGGAAAAATTTGCTGCCAACATTGTAATCGGTTTTGCCCGCATCAACGGACAGTCGGTTGGTTTTGTAGCCAATCAGCCGCTCGTGCTGGCAGGTGTTCTCGATGTTGACTCATCTGACAAAGCAGCCCGTTTTATCCGCTTCTGCGATGCCTTTAACATCCCACTGGTTACCCTTGTTGACTTGCCGGGTTATCTGCCGGGCGTTGATCAGGAACATGCAGGTGTTATCCGCCACGGTGCAAAATTATTGTATGCCTATTCGGAAGCTACCGTTCCAAAAATTACTGTAATCCTTCGCAAAGCCTACGGTGGCGGCTATATCGCCATGTGCTCAAACCATCTTCGTGCCGACTTTGTATTTGCATGGCCGACAGCAGAAATTGCGGTGATGGGTCCTGAAGGTGCTGCCAATATTATCTTCCGTACAGAGATTATCAATGCCGAGAATCCGGAAGAAATGCGTAAGAAAAAAGTGAACGAGTATCGCGAAAAATTCGCGAACCCATACGTAGCAGCAGCATACGGTTATGTTGATGCTGTAATTGAACCGAATAAAACAAGGCAGTATATCATTCATGCTATGGATATTTCGGCACAGAAAACCGAAACCAGACCGTATAAAAAACATGGTATCCCGCCATTTTAATCAAACATTGAATGGAAGAACAACAAGAAAATATCCCCTGGGAAATACTGTATGTGCAGGATACCCGCTATAAAACCCTTCTGACAAAAAAATTCAGGGAACGCAAGCACTATGAGCCTACGAATCCTAAATTGCTTTTGGCTTTTATTCCCGGTACCATACAGAGTGTATATGTGAAACCGGGTCAGAAAGTAAAAAAAGGCGATAAACTTGTGGGATTGGAAGCCATGAAAATGATTAACGAGATTCTCGCCCCCTTCAATGGTGTTGTTGCAAAAGTGAATGTGAAGGTTGGCGAACGCGTTCCCAAAAACGAGGTGCTGGTAGAGCTGAAATAAATTACTTTTTTACCGAATAAATGTATAAACTTCCCCTTTTCAGGGCGAAGAGCATTCCGTTTTCGTATGCCACCGATGCAATATCGGTTATTGGCAGCATGGATATTGCTTCCTCTTTTGATTTCATGTTGTAGCTATGCAACTCATTGCCCGTTAAAAAAATGAGATTATCATCCTTTACCGTAAACCATTTCACCTTCAGGAATGGCAGGCAGCGCAAATAGGCTCCATAGCGGTCAAACATCAGAATGCCCCGCGCAGTATCTTTCAGATACACCGTATTGCCCGCTTCAAACAAGGCATTGGGATGAATTTCGAAACCTGTAATCTGGTTGATATTTCCGGTAATCTGGTCTTGCTGCAAGGCATTGGTAAACCGCACCAATTGCACCGATGAGGGATCATATATCCAAAAAGCGTTCTGGTATGACAGGCATGCAAGACTTGCCGACTGAAAACCCAGAGGCGCCAGACTGATATCGCTTCCCTGAGCCGACATCGTTTTATCTAAAAATTTTATCCGGCCATAGTCATTATAAAAAAGAAGTATTTTGAGCGGATCGCTGGCATCTGCGCAGGTTATTGGACCGTCGATGAGCTTACAGTAGGTTCCGGTAAGATTTCCATACATGTCGTAACGGCTTACCTGATTTCCGTTTATCAGATATACGAAACCGAGTTCATCAGAAATAATATAATCGCCTTTAGCAGGGATTGAATCTATAAACTGCCATCCGTTCTGCCCGCTTGCCGAAAGCATCGCGACAAGCAGCATAACGCTTAAGAATATTTTTCTGGAAGTTCCTTTCATAATCCGACTTTATTAATAACAATCATCAGCAGGTCGTCAATATATCGGCGGTCATTGTACAGGCGTGGTACTTTATTTTGGCCACCCAGCTTTCCTTTATGTTTCATCCAGTTATAAAAAGAGCCTTCGGGAAGTACCGTTATCAAAGGCTCGTGAAGCACCATGTTTTTGTATCGTTTTGCTTCATAGTCGGAGTTCAAGGCTTTCAGAGCGTTGTCGAATACTTCTGTAAAATATCCCAGATTTTGTGGCACTTCAACAAACTCAATAGCCCATTCATGCGCAGCGCCTCCAATTTCTGCTTTTGCTGCGGGGGCAGCGGTATATTCTTTTACAGAAGCGCCGGTCTTTTTACAGGCAGTGTCCAGCGCCATATCTGCATTATCAATCATCAGTTCCTCACCATATACATTTATGAAATTTTTGGTCCTTCCGGTAATGCGGATACGAAACGGATCGAGTGAAGTGAACTGTATGGTATCGCCGATAAGATAGCGCCACAGACCGCTGTTGGTTGAAATAATCAAGGCATAATTGGTGTGCAGGCTTACTTCGTCGAGCCCGAGTGTTTTCGGAAACGCAAGTCCAAGCTGGTCAAGTGGCATAAACTCGTAATACACGCCATAATCAAGCATCAGCAGCATATCATCGGCACCAATCCTGTCCTGCAACCCGAAGAACCCTTCCGAGGCATTGTATGTTTCAATATAAGCAACCTGGCTGCCGGGCAGCAGCCTGTGAAACTGTTCGCGGTAGGGTGTCAGAGAAACGCCTCCGTGAAAATACACTTCAAGTCCCGGCCATACTTCCAGAATATTATTCTTGCCGGTAACCTGAAGGATTCGTTGCAGCAGCACGAGTGTCCATGAAGGAACGCCCGAAATATTGGTAACATTTTCCTTGATGGTAAGCTCTGCCATCAGGTCTATTTTTTCTTCCCATTCATCCATCAGGGCAACACTCAGTTCGGGTGTACGGATGTACTGTGCCCAGAATGGCATATTTTGCATCAAAATAGCTGAAAGGTCGCCATAGTAAACTTCATTGCCATATTCTCCGGCACTGTGACTACCACCCAGCATAAGCCCTTTACCGTCGAAAATACGTGTTTCGGGGTACAGGGTGCAATAAATGGTAAGAAGGTCTTTACCGCCTTTAAAATGGCATTCTTCAACAGAATCTTCGCTAACCGGAATATACTTACTTTTATCGCCGGTAGTCCCCGAGCTTTTTGCAAACCATTTAATATCCTGAGGCCAGAGAATATTCTGCTCACCGCGTCTCACACGGTCAATGTAGGGTTTTATTTCTTCGTAAGTACTTACAGGCACCCGTTCCCTAAATTGTGAAGGGCGCGTAATCGAGAAGTAATCATATTTTAAACCCCATTCCGTTTCTTTTGCCGACAGCATCAATCGCCTCAGCCATTCCTGCTGCACATCAACGGGGTACATCAGAAAAAGCTCGATCTGATGCATCCTTTTCTTCATCAGCCACGATAAAACAGAATTCAGAATAGCCATATTATGCTTTGATTGAAACTTACCGTAAAATTACGGCAGAATTCTTTTTGTCCAATAAATAAATCAGCCCTGTTCAGAAGTCTCTCTTCCCAATCCTTGTAAAATGCCTGATTCAACAATATTAAACCCGGTCAATTCTTGTTTTGAGAGATGAATCATTGCTTTTGCAACAACGGTATCGCGGATGCCCCTGTATTTCCTCAATCCGCCGACCATTAAAAAGCCGAAGATGCTCATTATAACTTTTGCAATGGCCTCTCCGGTGCGTTTCTCGTCGCGGTGACCCATTAGAAATGATGGTCGGAGAATGCTCACCGCCGGAATGCCGGCAGTTTTTAAATCATCTTCCATTGTTCCTTTGGTTCGCAGGTAAAAATTTCCTGAAGCCGAATTTGCCCCGATTGATGATATTACAAGAAAATTGTGTGCGCCTGATTTTTTGGCAACCTTGGCCAAACTCATCACGTAATCATGATCTACTTTAACAAATGCCTGCTGGGAACCGGCTCTTTTAATAGTCGTGCCCAAACAGCAGAATAGGCTTCTTGCTTCAGTTGTCTGTGCCTCCATTGTATCAAAATCAATGATCGTTTCCTTAAGTTTAGGATGGGAAACTGAAAGGCTTTTGCGCACCCATATTTCTACTTCCGAATAATACGGATCCGATAAAAGCAGATTGAGACACTGTTTTCCGATGAGCCCCGAAGCTCCAACGAGCAATGCTTTAGGAGTTGTATTCATAATAACATGCGTTTAATGATTTAATCAATCCGGATAATAATCTGAAAAGACTGCTATAAATGCAACGGACTACCGTCCTGCAAGCCAAATGGCAGGATTACACAAGAGCTTTCCTTCCCAAACTTCAAAATGAAGTTCTGTTTTCCCGTCAGAATCGCCGGTATATACCGTTCCAATGCGTTGTTTCGTACTAACATTCTGACCTTTGCTCACACTTACCGATTCAAGATTAGAGTAGACAGTAAAGTAATCGCCATGGCGGATAAGCACTGCTTTATTCGTATTTGTAATAACAATGATGCTTGTAACAATGCCGTTGAATACCGCTCTTGCCGAACTTCCTTTTTTGGTTGCAATGTCGATACCATTATTTTTCACCATAATACCATCAAGTACCGCATGCGGATGTTCACCAAAAGAACTGCTGATAACGCCTGATTCAACAGGCCAGGGCAGTTTCCCTTTATTACTGATGAAATTATCAGACAGCACCTTTTCTTCCGGTGTAAGCACTGTCCGCGCGGTAGTAGTAGCCGTTACCGTTTTATTCGTTTTCCTGGCCGATTTATTGATTTCCTCAGAAATCAGTGATTCAATTTTTCCTTTAAGTTTAGCCGCTTCCGCCTTCTTTTCATTGAGCGCTTTTTTAATTTCCGATTCCTTCTTTTTAAGGCCTTTCAAAGCATTGTCTTTTTCAGCTTTTTCGAGGGCAAGTTTTTCTTTTTCCTGCTCATTTGATTGCAGCAACTGGTTCTTGTTTTCCTTCTCCTGCTTGAGATCCTGATTTTTCAGAATTATCTGACCCTGAGTTTCAGCAATGAGTTCTACCTGCCTGCGGCGATAATCATTGTATTGCTGAAAATAGCGCAGGCGCTGGTATGCCTGGTCAAAATCATCTGAAGCGAAAATAAACATCAGTCGTGTGTAGGCGTGACGGCTTTTATAAGCGTTATAAATCATTCGGGCATATTCATCTTTAAGCACCTGCAAATTTTCCTGATGCTTCTGAATCTCTTGATTATTCTCACTTATCTGTTGGTCAATAAGTCCAACTTCTGAATTTATCTCATCAATCAGGTCTTCGCGTTTTGATATTTTATTTTTAAGCAGGTTCACCTGATTCAGCGAAAGCTCTTTTGATTTTTTGGTGTCGGAAAGCAGCTGTTTATAGTATTCTATTTCGGATTCAATTTGCTTCTTTTTATCGAGAAGCTTGTCTTTTTGGCTTTGATTCTGGCTGCTTGCAAAGGGAAACATGAGCAATACCAGGCAAATAAAAAATACCGAATACAGGGAAATGAGTAATTTCCGCCAACCCTTAAACGATATTTTTTTCCAACGTTCTGCCATAGCCAAATCCTATACAGCGAAAATAGAATAATATTTTATGTTTAACGCAGCAATGATGATAAAAGTTTTAACAGCGCGATATTAACAGCTTCAATTAAAATGAATGCAAATGGAGAAAAACTCTTGTGTATAATACGGGCAAAAAAAAACCGGCAGATGCCGGTTTTTTTTTAATTCTAGTATTCCCAGAGGTCATGTTCCATGCGGAACAGCTCCCCTTTTATGCGGTCAGCTTCAAGCAAGCCATCCATGCCTTTGGCATATTGAATAACCCTGCGGTCATATACGTTGCTTTCTTTGTAGATATAGCTGCCGAACATTCGTTTCATAAAAATGTCGTCATACGATCTGCGTTCTGCATCATTCCATTTATTGAACACGTCGTTTTTGGCAAATATCTGGCGGCATTCCGGAAAATAAACCCAGAACAATGGCTTATAGCCTCTGAATTCGCCGGTAACCACGTCATAATCCTCAAGAATCGGACACAGACCCAAAATACGTACATCCATTACGGAACGTTGTTTATCGAAGAACCAGTCTTCCTTCACCCTGATAAGATATACATCAGAAGCTCTGAAAGGGTTCGAAATAACAGAATCATATTCATCGTAAGGCGGCTCAGCTCTTGTAAGTTTCATTGTATCTTGCTTATCAAGAGATTTCAGCAGAACATCGGGAGCAAGTAGTGTCAGGAATTCCTCGTTACCTGCATCATAAGCATGTATTGAGCCTTCTTTTACTGCACCATAAATAATCTGCATCAGACTTTTACGACCGGCCATTTCCTCAATAGGGTAAAACATGGGGAGGTTCATCTTTTGTCTCATGTCAATGACGCGCCAAATTCTTTTCGACCACATCACATCGGCTTCCCTGAGTGAAGGATAAGGAACGGGCTCCCGCTGACCAATATGAACTTTATCATACACACCATCGCGCGGGGTGTTATTGTTTTGCGCATGGGCGCTCTGCAGAAGCAGGAGAAAGCATCCTGTTATCGAAAGCACTGCCAAAAGTTTTTTCATATAACCTCCTTTATTAAAGGATTAAGTGTTTTTATTAGATGATCTTAAGACTGATGGTACCTAAATTACGGGTAGAGCCGTCAGGACCTTTGGCCTTAATATCTTCAATATATACTTTTTGATTTTTGCCTGCATTCTGAATCATTGATTTCATTTCAGCCGAGAGCTGGTTGCCGGTGGTTTGTTTTGTTACAAGGTCACCTTGTTTGCTCATTGTAAGAGAGAAAGAAATGATGGTAAATTGCAAGTCAAAATCGAAGTTTTCCATTCTCGGAATCAGTGGTGAAGCCATCAGAGCGCCTTTGCTCACTGGGCCGCCTTTGGTTCCGGCAATGTATGCAACGGGATCAGGAACGCGTTTTACGCGAAAGTCCATGCTTCCCATACTTCGTGTACTGCCGCCCATAGCTGCCGACACCGTAACTTTACACATAGATGCTGCAGTTGTTGGTGTAGTAACAGTAACCGTGTACTGTCCGTCGCCGGCAGCTTTGGCTATTGATCCACCACCACCGGTAATGGTTACTCTGACATTAGCATTTGCAACGCCGGGAACAGAAATAGAAACCGGGTTCGGAACACCAATATAGAACACGTTCATTTTGGTCGGAGAAATGGTTGCAGAAGGCTGTGCTACTACATACTCGCCGCTGAAAGGGTAAGATTTTGTACCACCGCTTGGGTTTGTTACGTTAATAACGCCACCATAGGTTCTTACACCAATGCCGCCGGCACCGAGTTTCAGTTTACCAACACCATTGACACCTTCAACAGTGATTTTTTCGCCGCTGATTTCATAAGTATTTGAATCAACCGCTGAACCAACAATAATCTCCGGTGTTTGTTTTGTATCATATGCAGCCACAAAAATATCTGCTTCAAAGCTTTCGCCTGTGAGCACGTAAGTAGATTTCGGCACTACTTTCGCGCCAATCTGGTCAAATTTGAAGTCTTCAACATTGATAGCAGTATAAAGTTGTGCAACCACATCAAATTCGGCATTTTTCACTTCAGCGATGAGTTTATTAAGAATAACAACATCGGCAGCCATAATAGTATGGTAGAAGTTATGCATCTCCCAGGTGTGTTTTTCGCCGTCAGCACCGTAGAAAGGGCCTTCAACATTCAAACCCAGTTTTAGGGTATTGCGGTATTTAGGATCAATCAAATCCAGCATTTTCTTTTTGAATTCCTGAATTTTTATTTTGAGTGCTCCTGCCTGTCCGGCGCTACCGTCTTGGGATTCGCCAATGAAATAGTGAGTTGCCTGATCATATTTATCTCTGGCGCTGACATTACGTATATTGATAGTATCGGCTTCAGCTACAGGAATACCTCCTTCGAGAGAAATAATATCGGCTTTACATTTATTAATGAAATCAACCATATCTTTTGAAATTGCCTTGGCCTGCATGGCTTTATCATAGTATGGTTGAACTTTGGCTTTACTTAAAGCCAGAGCTTTGGAAAAAGCGGCGTAGTTGCCTTCTATCTTCTTGGTGAAATTCTCATTCGTAATCACAAGACTCTCGTTCACAATAAGAAACGAATCGAGAATTTCCTTAGACACATTCAGAGCCAGAAGAGCAGTCAACACCAGGTACATCATCCCTATCATTCTTTGCCGGGGGGTTTCCGGACAATTACTTGATCCCATAATGTTACTTCAATTAGAATTTAATTGTTAGTAATTGAACTATTAATTTGTTTTGACGTTCATTGCTGCCAGCATATTACCATATACCTGATTCAGGGCTGCAATGTTCTTTGCCAAAACGGCTACCTGGTCTTTGTATTTGGCGGTGCTCTCAACGGAATCGTTCAGGTTACCAAGGAATTTGTCCATGCTCTCCTGCATCTTGTTAGATTTGCTGAGCTGGTCGGAGGTTCCTTTGAGCTGCAATTCATAGATAGAATTGAGTTCTGAAAGGTTCTTCGAGATTCTCTGGATTTGTTCACCGTAACTTTTTCCGTCAACGCCTGAGAAGTTGATTGCTTCGGCTGATTTGGCAAGTGATTCTGCACTCTGTGCATATTTCTTGGCCATATCCTGTGCTGATGCGGTTGCACTTTTTACGCTCTTGATGTATTCGTCTGTTGCCGAGATATCATTGTTGATGCTTTCAGCAACTTTATTGTATGCGCCGGTGAGGTTCGATGCTGCGCCCGAAACTCCCTTTACGGATTTAGCAAACTCTTCTGTATTATTGATGTCCCGGTCAATAACACCTGCTAAGGTTTTAACTGAAGTTGAAGCCTGATTCATGTTGGTGATGTAACCGTCTGTTGCAACGGCAGCATCTGCAACTCCGCCAAGTCTATTAGCGTTTTCGCTGAGGTTTTTCATCCCCTCGCCAAGGCTTTGAATTAATGCAGGGCCAATTTTGGCTTCATCCAGCATTTTATCAAGTTCCTGGGTCAGTGACAATGATTTTTTTGAGCCTTTTTCCGGCTTGTCCAAATCTTCCATACCGGCTAACTCGGGGTAAACGAGTGACCAGTCATACTCAACGTGCATTGGTTCAAAAGCTGAAAAGAAGAAAATACACGCTTCTGTTCCAAGACCAATAATAAGAATCATGTTGGCACCGGGGTAGTGATTGATTTTAAACAATGCCCCGATAATAACAACTGCTGCTCCCCATCCATACAGCTTAGACATGAATTGTTTGTAACCCTTACTTCTAACAATATTGTACAGTCCCATAATTACTTGATTTTTTAATTTTAATAAATATTTGTTTTAGTTAATATTCAATTGAGTTGTTACATTAGTATTTCTAGTAATGCTATTTGTAAACATTGGATGATGATGCACCGTCGTCGATGTGACGACCAAGGTATGTCTGAACACACCTGAAGCCTACATAGCATTTCGCAGTATCCTGATATTCGTATGAGCGTGAACTTGTCTGCATATAGAATCCAATATCTTTCCATGAACCGCCTCTGATAACTTTACGTTTCAGTGCTTCGGGATCGGTTTTTTTGGCTTCATACATATAGGTCATATTCAGGTCATGGGCAAAGTTGTATGCCGATTCATCATAAGCATCTCCGCACCATTCTGCTACGTTTCCGCCCATATCATAAAGTCCAAAGTCATTGGGGGCATAGTGAGCTACAATTACCGTAGTGATACCACCGTCATCAATATAATTACCGCGTAATGGTTTGTAGTTTCCGAGGAAGCAACCATTACTGTTTCTGATGTACGGACCGCCCCAAGGATACGGGCTTTCGTCAAGACCACCGCGTGCTGCCCACTCCCATTCCGATTCGGTTGGCAGGCGGAAGTCATTTACTCTGAAGTCTCCATTACCTTCAAGATAATTATTCAGCATATCGCTTCTCCAAACGCAGAAGGCGCGTGCTTGTTTCCAGTTCACACCGACTACAGGATAATTATCATAAGCAGGATGTGTAAAATAAGATAATGTAAGAGGCTCATTAAATGAATATGTAAAATCATGCACCCAAGAAAGGGTATCGGGATATACATTAATTATTTCTCTTTTCAGGAAAACCGAACGATCCTTCACGCCTTGCGGGCGGTTAGACAAACTTCCCAAATCATGGTCGGCCTGATCCTGTGTTGCCTGAGCTTCTTGCGAAAAATCTTTACGGGCTGCAGCGCGGAAATCAATCCAGTCAAAAAGGAAATTAAGTTTACGGCTGTCTATTTCTTTTCTTCTGAAATAGCGTTCGTGCTCGGGCATAATCATTGGAGCAAGCGCTTCAAGATCTTCCTGGCTCATATCGTCCCAACGAAGGCGCGTATCCCATTTCAGTTTATGGGGGTCAAGCGGTTCCCCGTTCTCATCTTCTTCAATCCACCAGTCTTCCGGTGTAACTGTTCCGAGGAGTTCGCGTGCAATTGAGTCGCGCACATAATATACAAACTGACGGTACTCGTTGTTGGTTATTTCGGTTTCGTCCATGTAGAAAGCCTGAACGGTTACCGTTTTTTGCTGAGTGGTCAGTGCATAGGTTACATCCTGATCACTAGGACCCATCTGATAGCTTCCGGCCGGAATGAAAAGCATGCCGTAAGGAATCGGTTGATAGAATCCGTCGCGATCCTGCACGCCGATTAGTTCTCCGCTGCCTGAATTTCTGCAACTACATAGCAGAAATGCTATTGAAACCAGTACCAGTAGTTTTTTCATATGACTGAACGATAGTTGTCCCATAAAACATTTTTTTTTCGTTGTGTCTCAGTAAACGTAATTTTGTCTCTCCGGGTTACACAATTATTGTATTATCTTACAAGTAACGAGTATTGATATATTTGGTGATATGTGTAGGTATTTCAATTTTAAAGCAATAGCCAAGCATTACTTCGTGTGTGCCACTGCTGCGCCCGCTTTTGCCAAGTGCAGAAGTTGTAATATCGTATGAATAACCTATTCTGAGGTTCGCCAGTGCAGGGCTAAAATTTGGTGAATTGAACGGGAACGCACCCACAATAATAGAGACAGCATCCTGGTGTCTGTAGGTAAGGCCTGCCCAAATCATATTTTTCCATTTTGCCATTGCCGTAATGTCATACTGAGTTGAGGCAAAATCTGATTTGATAAGAATATACGGGCTGAGTTCCCAGTCGGGAGCATTCGGAATTACCCAGTGGTAGGCGCCCGTAATATAATAGTGCCTTTTCAGACTGGCTTTGGAATTGGGTATCTTCAAACTCATTTTGCTTTGAATAAGTTGTGTTGAAGATATGCCTGCGTATGCCTTTCCCGGAATGTTATAGAATGCACCAAATGCGATATCCGTAATCATGGTAGATTGTTTCCCCTGCCCTACTAAAAGAGGGTCTGAAATATCAATGGGTTTGAATTTTGAGAAGTCAATGGTTTTATTCAGAAAACCTACCTGCAAGCCAAGACCGAGTGTTCCCACCGCAATTGGAAGGTGGAACGAATAAGCGATTTTTACGCCGGTATTATTTTCGAAACCCAGTTTGTCTGAAATGATTGTTGCGCCAATGCCTCCATGGAGAAAGCGAATGGGTGCATCTCCTGAGAGGAGGTACGTAACAGGAGCGCCTTTGTTACCATCGGCATCCTTGAAACCAACCCACTGCTGCCTCATCAGTGAGGTAAAGCAGATTTGCTTGTTGATTCCCGCATACCCAGGATTGATCGCCATGTTGTTAAACATATTTTGTGTGAACTGTGCTTCCTGCTGAGCATATCCTGCAAAACCGGCTACCATAAACAATAGGGTAATAAGTCTTTTCATAAGTTTCCGTTTAATTAACCGCCCTAAATTTGGGTATAAAGTAACACATAATTTTTTATATTAACAAATCCGTGTTAATAAAAAAAATAGCAATACATTAAATAATAATCTACAAAAACCAGTCCCTCAATCACTTATAATTATATCGACCTGCGCTATATCTTTGTTATTTATACTGTGTAAAAATAAAAAAGTTTCGTCCCACGGAAAAAAGCAAAAGTCGTTCATCTATTTGATAACGCAATGAAAGCGCGTTAAATTATATATTTCACTAAAAATAAATACAAAGTACGTGAATTTTCTGATAATAATCACATTAATTTCTGATAAGCCTGCCACCATCTGTCAGGTACGTCTTCATTGCAGGCAGTCTTATAATCATTGTATGAACAGGGCATCAGATAATGACGTTCATATTTAGTCAAAAGCCGCGTAGGACAAGGTACTTCGACCCACCAGCGATCACTTTTCTTACTCTTATAAAACACAATTTCATCGTTCAATTCTTTGATTGCCACCCGGTATTTTACATACTCTTTTTTCTCCTTTATAGGGAAGTCGTGTTTGCGGTTATAAAAGCCGTCAATAAAGTGCCATATCAATTGAGCCGCCAGTGCCGATGTTTGGTGGTTGCGGTCAAACAGGGGATTTACTTCGTAAATTCCGAGCGAAGTCATTTTATCGCTCATGCCCGCGTAGCGCATGATGCGGCATAATTCCTCACCATAAAATCCGTTTGGTGAAGCATTGCCATTTCCCGGTGCATCCGATTGCCGCACACTGCTGATATCAACGCTTATCATGTCGGCGTTGCGCACCATGGGTTCAACTTCTTCTGTATCGGCCTGCACCATTCCTAACCGATATACGTCGAAATATAGATTCTTCATCAGCTCTATGGCTTCGAAATCCACCATGTAGGTTTGGTAACCGATATTGGTGTAATTAAAAAGAATGTTGGGCTGATGTGTGATGATGCGATTCAGGAAGGCCGCGGAATTAAAGGTTTCCTTGTTTTTCCCGATGTCGAAGGAATTGTCAACGCTCACGATATTGATAATCTTACCGATGCTTTCATAGGCAAGATAATTGGCAAAGGTTAAGTCCTGACTTCCGCCGATGATAATGGGAATGATGTTGGATTGCAGCAAAGCGACCACCACATCGCGCAAAGCGAAGAACGTATCTTCCACCGTAAAGCCCGGTTTGATATTTCCGAGATCGGCAATGCGCACATTGTAGTTTCCGTGAAACAAGCGATAGAAGTTTTGCCTGATTTGGTCGGGAGCTTCAGCACAGCCTTTATTATCCTGGGCCAGCCGGTCTTCTTTCACTCCAATCAGGGCGATGTCTATAGCGCCTTCGATGTCGGGAAAGGTGGTTCCCGTAGCATAAATGTGTGCAGCATTTCCCATCTTGCGCGGATTATCTCCGGCAAATGAATTCTGGAAGTCAGATAAATCAACAGCTTCGAAGTATATGGATATATCCATCGTTACGGATGCTTATGATTTTTTTGATTTAGTGGATTTCTTTACTTTCTCTTTAGGTTTAGCGGCGTCTTTTGCAATAGCCAGACATTCGGCCAATGTGAGCGCCTGCGGATCCATGCCTTTCGGAATTTTTACATTTTCGCCATCGGCCACGATATACGGACCCCAGCGACCATTCAGCACTTTCACGGTTTTGTCTTCTTCAAACTCGCGAATCACTTTATTTTTCTGCTTCAGAAGTTTTTCTTCTATAATAATTATGGCCTCTTCAAGCGTAATTGTAATAGGATTATCTGTTTTACGCAGGGAATAAAATGCCGAATTATATAAGGCATACGGACCAAATTTACCCACTGACACAACTACGTCTTTTTCGTTGTATGGGCCCAGATTACGCGGCAGACGGAATAATGAAAGTGCGTCTTCCAGCGAAATTGTTTCGATACTCTGATTTTTCAAAAGACCTGCAAAACGGGGTTTTAATTCGCCATCGGTTTCGCCAAGCTGCACCACAGGGCCAAAGCGACCTATTTTTACATACACGTTTTTCTGTGTGGCAGGATCAATTCCCAACAGACGTTCGCCGCTAACTTTGCGAGTAGTTTCTGTTGTTTCTGTAACCTGTTTGTGGAACGGCCAGTAGAATTCATCAATCATTTTATTCCACTTTTTACGACCGGCTGCTATTTCGTCAAATTCTTTTTCAACTGTTGCAGTAAACTGAAAATCGAGGATATTTCCAAAATGCTCGACCAGAAAATAATTCACCAGCGAGCCAATGTCGGTAGGGAACAACTTTGATTTCTCGTAGCCTGTTATCTCCGTTTTTTCGACAACCTCTACTACTCCATTTTTCAGGCTCAACAACACGTAATATCTGGAAGTGCCCTCTCTAGTTTCATTCACTACATAATTTCTTTTCTGAATTGTAGAGATGGTCGGGGCAAATGTTGATGGTCTTCCAATTCCCAGTTCTTCCAGCTTTTTTACAAGACTGGCTTCGGTATATCGTGGCGGATGTTGCGAAAAACGCTGTGTTGCGGTCATCTCAATCAAACCTAATTTTTCGCCGATGTTGATAGCCGGGAGCAGTCCTTCGGGGGTTTCGTCAACTTCGTCGTCGCTTGATTCCATATACACTTTCAGGAATCCGTCGAATTTTATAACTTCACCTTCAGCTACAAATTTTTCAGGAACATTAGGCGTACCAATGGTTATAAGGGTGCGTTCAAGTTGTGCGTCGCTCATCTGCGAAGCCAGAGTGCGTTTATAAATCAGTTCATAAAGTCTGCGCTGATCTGAATTTCCCTTTATTATCGGGGCATTCATATAGGTAGGACGAATAGCTTCGTGCGCTTCCTGCGCGCCTTTACTGCGGGTTACATAATTCCGTGTTTTAACATAGTTATCGCCGAAAGTCTTGGTAATCTCTTCCTTTGCCATAGCCAGCGCCATGTTCGAAAGGTTCACCGAGTCGGTTCTCATGTATGTTATCTTTCCTTCTTCGTAAAGCTGCTGCGCAATAAGCATCGTTTTTGCAACTGAAAAACCAAGTTTGCGGCTGGCTTCCTGCTGCAATGTAGATGTTGTAAATGGCGGTGCCGGCGATTTCTTTGACGGACGTACTTCGGTATTCTCAACTGCAAAGGCTGCATTTGCGCAACGTTTGAGCAAATCTTCGGCTTCTTCGCGGGTAGGTAATTTCTGCGAAAGACCGGCTTTCAGAATATGCTTTTCATTGCTGCCGGTAATTTCAAATTCGGCGGCAACGCGGTATGAATACGAAATTTTAAATTCTTTTATTTCATTCTCGCGCTCGACGATAAGGCGCACGGCAACAGACTGAACCCTTCCGGCAGAAAGCGATGGTTTTACTTTTTTCCATAACAAAGGCGAAAGCTCAAAACCCACCAAACGGTCGAGAACGCGGCGTGCCTGCTGAGCATCAACCAAAAAACGGTCGAGCATGCGGGGATGCTCAATAGCTTCGGTAATGGCTGTTTTTGTTATTTCATGAAACACAATTCTCTTGGTTTTGGCTTCATCCAGTTTCAGCGATTCCAACAGATGCCATGATATGGCTTCTCCTTCGCGGTCCTCGTCAGTTGCGAGCCATACAATCTCTGCCTCCTTGGCCATTTTCTTCAGCTCGGTAATAATCTTGGTCTTATCTGCCGGAACTTCGTATTTGGGATTAAATCCGTTTTCGATATCAATCCCGAGAGTTTTCTTGGAAAGGTCGCGGATGTGCCCGTAACAAGATGTTACAACAAAATCTTTACCAAGGAATTTTTCAATGGTTTTTGCTTTAGCCGGTGACTCAACAATGACCAGGTTCTTTGCCATGAGTGTTTATTTTGATGACTTTTTTTTGAAAAAAGAAGTGCAAAATAAAGCATTATTAAAATGATACGCTAATAATAATGTAAAAAATCATTTGGCGGGGAGCTTAGCGGCACATCATAATTTTTACCTAATTTTGCTGTCTGTAAAGAGTTTGACAACAGAATCAGCAGGAATTTTCTTCCTCAAAACGAATTTTAATAATTATTGCCTGAAGGAATACAATTTGGAAAATAAACGGAAACTATATATTGAAACTTACGGATGCCAGATGAATTTTTCTGACAGCGAAATTGTGGCATCCATTATGACAGAAAGTAATTTTGAAGCTGTGACCGAACCCGGTTTGGCCGATGTTATTTTTCTGAATACGTGTTCTATTCGTGAGCACGCAGAAGACCGCGTATTCAATCGCCTGCGCGAATTGCGTTCTTTTAAAAAGAAAAATAAAAACCTGATTGTCGGCGTGCTTGGTTGTATGGCAGAGCGCCTTAAAGAAGACCTGCTGACACGTGAAGAATGCGTTGACCTTATTGCAGGTCCCGATTCGTACCGCGAATTACCAAAACTTCTTGAGAACCTTGGAACTGGCATGAAAGCTGTGAATATCCTGCTTTCGGCCGAAGAAACTTATGCAGACATATCGCCGGTACGCATTGACTCCAACGGTGTTTCGGCTTTCATATCCATAATGCGTGGCTGTCAGAATTTTTGCTCATACTGCGTAGTGCCCTATACACGAGGCAAAGAGCGAAGCCGTAATCCTGAATCTATCATCAACGAAGCATTAAAACTTTTCAACGACGGCTATCGCGAAATTACGCTGCTCGGACAAAATGTGAATTCATACCGCTTTGAACTCGAAGGAGCCGTTGTTGATTTTCCGACATTGATGGATATGATGGCACGCATCAATCCGCTGCTGCGGATACGATTTGCAACATCGCATCCGAAAGATATTTCCGATAACCTGCTTCGGGTTATTGCTTCACATCCTAATATTTGCAGGGCGATTCATCTTCCGTTGCAATCGGGGAGCAATAAGGTATTGGGTCTGATGAACAGAAAATATACGGTTGAATATTTTCTTGAAAGAGCAAAAACCATCCGTGAAATGATACCGGGCTGCGCGCTCTCAACAGATATCATTGCCGGCTTTTGTTCCGAAACCGAGGATGACCATAGACAAACGCTGGAAGCCATGAAGAACGCGGAATTTGAATACGCGTTCATGTTTAAATATTCGGAACGTCCGGGGACATCGGCCGCAGGCCGCCTCGAAGATGATGTTCCCGAAACGCTTAAACTCAGCCGCCTCACGGAGATTATCGGACTTCAACAAATACTATCACACAACAGTAACAAAAACGATATCGGTAAAACATTTGAAGTTCTCGTTGAAGGGTTTTCGCGCAAATCGAAGCAAATGCTTTCGGGTCGTAACAGCCAGAACAAAGTGGTTGTATTCAAGTCAGAGCCAAGACCGGCCGGCAGTTATGTGAATGTTCGCATTACATCGTGTACACCGGCGACACTGATAGGCGAGGCAATTTAAATTTATATTAAACACACCATGTCTTTTTTGCAGAAAAATAACAACAGCCGGATGCGGTTCAACCCTGCAGAAGCGGCAACCATTGCCTACCTTACATTCACGTTCCTGTTCATTTGCTTTGCTTCGACTGTTCTGCAAGGCGTATGGTTTCATCTTCTGCTGCGCATTGGATTTGTAGCAGTTTTGCTGACACTTATTTACTTTTCAGCACGTTTCCCAAATCGCATCACAGCCTTCCTTCGCAGTTTTTATCCGCTCATTCTTCTTGGATATATTTACGGCGAAACGGACTTTATGAAAAATGTGATTTTTGCCAGCTTTGACCCCTATATTGTTTATGCCGAATCCTTCATATTCGGATTACAGCCAAGCCTGGTGTTTTCAACGTTATTCCCACAAAAATGGTTTTGTGAAATTCTCAACTTCGCATATTTCTCATTCTACATTCTCATTTTTATGACCTGTTTTTATGCGTATGTGAAGAATCCCGAAACGTTCAAAAAGACGATTTTTACTGTGATGTCCTGCTTTTTCATGTACTACACTTTTTTCATTTTTTTTCCAAGCGAAGGTCCGTATTACTATTTTGGTCTCACGCCCTCAGATATTCATGGTTCCTGGTTTTTCAGCGGTGCGGTGAAGCTGGCGCAGGATATCGGCGAAAAACCCACCGGCGCCTTCCCGAGCAGCCATGTTGGCATCTCTCTGATTTTATTAATTATTGGATGGAAACAAGGCAAAATGCTGTTTTACACAATGCTTCCGGTAGTCTTTTTTTTAATTCTTGCCACAGTATATATAAAAGCACATTATGCACTTGATGTAATCGGCGGTTTTATTACGGCGCCCATCTTCTTTGCGATAAGTAACGCTATTTATAAACGGGTATTCGCAAAACAAGAAACAGAAAAAACTGCAACCAAAGGTCAATTTGAAGATTTGAAAATTTGAAAATTGATGCATGTAAACTCCCCGAAGACAATATAAAATTTCATGCATTTTTAGTTCTTAGTTCTTCACTATTCACTCTTCTATATTATCTGTACTTTTGTTTTACAGAATCAACGTAGAAACAACCATCAAAAATATGAGCAATAAAATTAAGAAAATAGGTGTACTTACGTCAGGTGGTGATGCACCGGGTATGAATGCGGCCATAAGAGCGGTAGTGCGTACAGCCATCTATCACGGAATTGAAGTTACCGGCGTCTGCCGCGGATACGAAGGTTTGATTGACGCCGAATTTGTAAAGATGTATAATTATTCGGTGGGAAATATTCTTCAGCGAGGCGGCACTATTCTAAAAACCGCTCGCAGTGAACGTTTTCGCACTGACGAAGGATTGGAACTGGCTTACCAGAATATTAAAAAAGAAGGAATTGACGCTCTTGTCGCCATTGGCGGCGATGGAACATTCAGAGGGGCGAATGCGCTCGGAACAAAGTATGGCGTAGCCGTTGCCGGTGTTCCCGGAACCATAGATAACGATCTTTTCGGAAGTGATTTCACCATTGGTTACGATACTGCCATAAATACAGTTGTTGACGCAGTGGACAAATTACGCGATACGGCCGCTTCTCACAATCGATTATTTTTTGTTGAAGTAATGGGGCGCGATGCAGGATTTATTGCACTGCGCAGTGGTATTGCCTGTGGCGCCGAAGATATTCTTGTTCCCGAAACTCAAACCCATATCGAAGATCTGATTAAACGACTGGAATCAGGCAGGCGTGAGAATAAATCGTCGGGAATCATTATTGTTGCCGAAGGCGAAAATGAAGGCGGCGCATTTGAAGTTGCCGAAAAAGTTAAAGCGAAATTCAATTTTTACGAAACGCGTGTTGCTATTATTGGTCATATGCAGCGCGGCGGAACGCCCAGTTGTATGGATCGAGTACTGGCAAGCACACTCGGCTACGAAGCTGTGAAAGCCTTGTTGAACGGCCAAAGCGGTGTGATGGTCGGTCAGGTTAATAAAAAAGTTGTGCTTACTCCTTTTGAAAAAGCATGCAAACACCATCAGGAAATGGACCGCGAAATGCTGGAAATGGCGCATGTTTTATCAACCTAATCGTATTTGTATCTGAAAATTATTTGTGCATTTCATGGAACGCAAAACCCTTTTTGTTGATGTTGTACTTCCCCTGCCAATACCGGGACGTTACACCTACAGGGTTCCGTTTGAGTTGAATGATGAAATACAACAAGGCATGCGTGTTGTTGTGCAGTTTGGCAAGCAAAAAATTTATACTGCTCTTGTTTACCGCGTTCATGAAGAAGTGCCGGCATACGTTCCAAAATATATTCTCTCTGTACTGGATGCTGCTCCTGTAGTGAATGATTTTCAGTTTCGATTCTGGGACTGGATGGCTGATTATTACATGTGCCGTCCCGGCGAAGTAATGAATGCCGCTCTGCCGGCGGCGCTTAAGCTGGCAAGCGAAAGCCGTGTAGTTCTCGACAGCTCATACGGAGGTGAAATGGAGTTGCTCAATGAGCGTGAGTTGCTGGTGGTCGAAGCACTGGCAAACAGGAAAGCACTCAGTATCAGCGAAGTTTCTGATCTGCTCGATCAAAAAAAGGTGATTCCGGTAATAAAGACTATGATTGAAAAAGGCGTGATTTTACTGGAAGAAGAACTGATTGACCGCTTTAGACCAAAAACCGAAGTTTGTGTAAGATTAAGTGAAAAATATAAAGATGATGATGTATTGCGGCCGTTGTTTGACCTGCTGAATAAAAAAGCACAAAAGCAGCTGGAGATACTGATGACATTCATCAATATTGAGCGCAACGGCCCCGAGAAGAGCAAACACATCACGCGTCAGCAATTGCTCAAAGACAGTGAAACGTCGGCGGCACAACTGAGTGCATTAGTAAAAAAGGGTGTTTTCGAAACATATGAAGTAGTGTTCAGCCGCCTGTACAAAACAGACCGCACCGACGACCCTGCTTCGATTGTTCTTAATGAAGAACAGGAACAAGCTGTTGCCGATATCAACGGTTCGTTTGAGTTGGGTAAGGTTGCCCTGCTGCACGGTGTAACTTCAAGCGGAAAAACGGAGTGTTATATCCGCCTGATTGAAAAAACCATCAGTGAAGGAAAGCAGGTGCTGTTCCTGCTTCCGGAGATTGCGTTAACAACACAAATCATAAACCGGCTCCGGAAATATTTCGGAAATCGCGTAGGCATTTATCACTCAAAATACAATGACAGCGAGCGCGTGGAAGTGTGGAACAAAGTACTTGCTTTTGGCCGAAACGGCGGCGAAGGTTCATCGTATGATATTGTGCTTGGCGCACGCTCAGCCATTTTCCTGCCGTTTTCTAATCTGGGACTGGTGATTGTTGATGAAGAGCATGATACCTCATACAAGCAATACGACCCGGCACCGCGCTACAACGCACGTGATGCGGCAGTTTATCTGGCGTGGATTCATAAAGCAGGCGTGGTGCTTGGTTCAGCCACGCCATGTATTGAAAGTTATTATAACGCTAAAAGCGGAAAATACACCCTGGTAGAACTTCTGAAGCGTTACGGAAATGTCATGATGCCGGAAGTTCTTGTAGCAGATATAAAGGAAGAAACTAAAAAGAAATTAATGAAATCCATCTTCTCGAATTTTTTACTTGAGCAGATGGAGCAGGCGCTTGCCAATAAAGAGCAGATTATTCTTTTCCAGAACAGGCGAGGATTTTCATTGAGGCTTGAGTGCAAGGAATGCAGTTGGGTGCCTCAATGCGTGCACTGCGATGTTACACTGATTCATCACAAACAATCGGGAAACCTTCGATGTCATTATTGCGGATATACGGCACGTGTACCCGACAAATGCCCTGCCTGCGGCAATACGGCCATAATGATGAAGGGATTTGGCACTGAAAAAGTGGAAGAAGAACTCGCTGTTTTTCTTCCAAAGGCGCGTATAAAAAGAATGGATCTCGATACTACACGTACACGAAATGCTTACCAGAGGCTCATCAACGATTTTGAAGACCGCAAAACCGATATCCTGGTAGGCACCCAAATGGTTACGAAAGGACTCGATTTCGATAATGTCAGCCTGGTCGGTATTCTGAATGCCGACAATATGCTTACCTACCCTGATTTCAGGTCGTTTGAGCGGGCTTACCAGATGATGGCGCAGGTAAGCGGACGCGCTGGAAGAAAAGATAAACAGGGAAAAGTTATCATACAATCATACAATCCCTGGCATTCGGTTATCCGCTTTGTAATCGACAATGATTATGCCTCAATGTACGATACCCAAATTCTGGAACGAAGGAACTTCAAATATCCTCCGTTCTACCGGCTGTTAAGGATTACGTTAAAGCATAAAGACAGTGATTTACTGAACAGAGGAGCACGGATTTTTGCCGAAAGCCTTCGCCGTCGCTTTAATGAAGGAGTTCTCGGCCCCGAATATCCCCCGGTTTCGAGAATAAAAAATTACTATCTGAAAAATATACTGCTGAAATTCCGCAAAGATGTATCCGTTTCTCAACAAAAGAATCAGTTGTATGAGGAAATAAAAGTAATGGGAAATTCCACTGATTTTAAATCAATTCGTATCATACTCGACGTTGATCCTTTGTAATTCTTCAAATAAATTGGGCCTTTTCTTCATCCGTCGATGAATTTCTGCATTTAGTAGAAGTTTTTTTGCAAAAATCACCAAAAACCGACACTTTTCAACGATTAACAAACGGTTTCTTCCCACGGAATGCCTCTTTGCTTCTACGAATGCGGTTTGTAAACTCTAAATCCGCATTTTACCTTCGCATCTGACAAAGTTTTTCAGTCAAATTCCGTTCTTTATTCACTTTCCTAATTAATTGTTTTTTGACCCCGCGCCACTCGATGGTGCGGGGTTTTTAATTTCCGGATGGCAAGCAATACTGATTCACCAGCATTATTGCTTGCCCATTTCCCATATTTGCAGCAGCAACCCAATCGGCGCATGCTCCTTTTTTATCATTCAGCGAATATTTAGAAATTCCTCTATTACACATAGCCAGAGAATTCGCCGGATTCAGCTCTAAGGCTTTCGTAAAATCCTGAATAGAACCATTGAAATCTTTCAGCCCGGCTCTGGTGTTTGCACGGTTATTATAGGCTTCAACAAATTTCGGATTCAGGCGAATCGCATTATCAAAATCAGTCAGCGCATTTGTCAGGTCTCCCATCATTGCTTTTACGTAGCCTCTGTTATTAAAGGCATCTGCATTTTGCGGGAACAGTTTTATGGCTTTCGAATAATCATCGAGCGCTGCCTGAAAATTGCCCTGATCCCGTTTTAATGTACCTCGATGATTATACGGATCAGGAAATTCAGGGTATAAATCAATTGCTTTTGAAAGATCGGCAAGGGCGCCGGCGGTATCGCCCATTTCTTTTTTCAACAATCCCCGTTCACTCCATACAAGCGTAAAATCGGGCATTATACGAAGCGCCTCATTCATATCATCCAGAGCTCCGTTATAATCATGTAACTTTTTTTTTGCCATAGCCCTTTTAAAATAAGGATCGGGGAAGGTCTTCCACAAGGCAATGGCCTGGCTGTAATCGCCAATGGCACCAAAATAATTTTCTAATGCAAATTTTGTATTTCCTCTGTTATAATACGCAATTTCATAAAACGGATTGTTCGCAATGGCGCGATTGAAATATTCCATCGCCTTATTTGCTTTCCCTGTGTCTAGCAAAGCATTTCCCATATTATTAAGCGGTCGCGGCTTGTTTGGCGAGTGCTCCAGCACATTTGTCCATAATGAAAATTCATCCTTCCACACCTTGTTCCGCATTATTGTAAGAACAACATAAACGCCTGCCAGCGTAAGCAGTGCAACTGAGACCATTCGAACAAACTTTTCTTTTAAAAAATAAAACGGCAATGACGAAATAATTACGAAAAAGCCTATTGACGGCATATAGAGACGATGTTCAAAAATCACATTCGGTATCGGAATAAAACTCGATTCAATAGAAATAGTGATAAAAAACCAAAAAATACCAAAGGAAATAAGACTGAATTTTTTTCCGGCTAATATTCCAGCAACGAATATCACACACAGAAAAAGAAAACTTAACGCGGTTTTCAATTCAAAAAATGAAGCAGATATAGGGTAATCATAATCCAGATTTTGATGAATGGGAAGCACCAGCAGTCTGAGATAGGTTGTGATAACTCTGAATTGCGTCAACAAATACGTACCTGCCGTGAGGCTGTACGTGTGCCCTTGCTCGGGTTTGATCGGGTTGAAAACCGAAAAAGAAAAATTCAAAAAAATGAAAACGATTATGATTAAAAACAAGGCTGCAAACACCCATATTTTAGCGTCTTTGAAATTAATCCGAATCGATTTTGCCCGAATAAAAAACAATTCAACAAGTAAAATTGAAAGCGGAAGCGTAAATGAATTTTCTTTTGTAAGAATAGCTAAAACAGCAGAAACTGCAGCTACACCATAAAATACAAACATTTGTTTCTTGGAAGATTCCGTTATTCGTGCCTTTAGATAAAAACAGATTGTGAACAAATAAAACATCGTAACCAGCGAGGCAAGCCGCTGCACAATGTAAGTAACGGCTTGCGTTTCTATCGGGTGAGAAATAAATAACAATGCCGCTGCAAGAGCAATTATTTTTTTGTGCTTAGCAATCGGTTGAGTAAGCATGGCAGGCGATGAAAATATGAGAAGCAGCATCCACCAAACCAGCAATGCGTTCGAAATGTGAATAATAAGATTTACCAAATGGTATCCCCAAACATCGAGCTGATTAAAATGATAATTCAATACAAACGTAAATGTTCCAAAGGGGCGGCTGGGCACATAATTCCACCATGAATTGATATCTGAAAGGCGTCGTATCGCACCATTCTCAACAATATTGAACACATCATCGAAATGAAAACCGCAATTAAAACTGTTCCGGTATGCAATAATTCCTGTAAGAACAATAAGAATAAAAGACAAAATTCTGTAATACCTGTTTTTGCGATTCTGCGTGTATGCAGCCCCAACCGTGAGATTCGGCGGTTTTCTCTTTACGTTTTTTTTGTTTTTTGACATGATGTATTATCGTTTTTTTTTAATTCCTGCAATTAGAAAACAGCGCAGACGCGGCTTGCGGATTTCCCATTTGAGCTGCCTGCTGCCAGTCGGCACAGGCGCGCTGACGGTCATTCGACAGAAAGTGCACCATCCCCCTGCTGAAAAGTGCCGTGCTGTTAGCAGGTTCCAATTCCAAAACTTTTGTAAAATCGTCGATTGCTCCCGTGTAATCTTTAATGGACGCTTTTGCATTTGCCCGGTTCATATATCCTTTTGCGAATTTCGGATCAAGACGCAAAGCAACATCTAAATCACGGATGGCCGATTGCATATCATTCATCATAGCATAGGCAAATCCCCGGTTAAACCAGGCATCGGCCTTATCGGGAAATAATTTTGCGGCCTCAGAATAATATTCAATTGCCTTTTGATAATTGTGTTTATCAGACATAATAGTTCCCAGTTCATTATACGGGTCAGGGATATCGGGATGGAGCGTTATTGCATGTTCAAGGTCGTTAATAGCACCGGCCGTATCACCCATTTCCTTTTTTGCCAATGCCCGCTGGCTCCAGGCGGAAGCGTATTCCGGAGCTAATTTAAGCGCGGAATCAATATCTGCAACAGCGCCCGTATAATCGAGCAATGCTTTTCGCGCAAGCGCCCGGTTACAATAAGCCATTTCATTTTTGGGATTGCAGCGTATGGCACTACCATAATCTCCAACAGAACCGGCGTAATTATGTATCATGTGCTTTGCAGCGCCTCTGTTGGAGTATGACATGTCAAACGAAGGATTACAGGCAATAGCGCGTGTAAAATAAATAATGCTTTCGGCATGCTTACCCTCGGCCATTACGGCATTACCGTAGTTATTCAGCGGGCGCGTTTTATGCGGTGATTTTTTTATGACATCTCCCCAAAGACTTAAATCGGTTTTCCATATGCTGTTCCTGCTAACTGTGAGAAACGACAAGAGTGGAATCAGCAAAAACATTATTACAGTGAGGATTTGCAGATTTTTTCCTTTCAAAAAATAAAAGGGCATTGACGAAATAAAAAAGCCAACCGATGGCAGATACATACGGTGTTCAAAAATTACGTTGGGAATAGGAATAATGCTGCACTCTACCAACAAAGCCGTAAAGAAGAAAACCAGACCGTATGCCGCTAATCGGTATTTCTTCCTGAAAATGACCGTCAACACAATTATGGCAATCAGCACAATAAAACTTGTAAGTGTTTTCCATTCAAAAAGGCTTTGTGATAAAGGATAATCATAATCCAGATTTTGCCATGCCGGAAAAACGAGTAATCGCAAATAAGTCAGTATTACCCTGAATTGCGTGAGCAGATATGTGCCTGCTGTAACAGTATATGTATTGCCCTGTTCAGGCAAAATGGGATTAAAAATTGTAAACGAAAAATTCGTAAACATAAAAATCAATAATAAAACAACTACACCTGAAAACGTCCAGATTTTCCAGTCTTTCAAATTGACACGAATGCGGCTTTCTCTGATAAAAATGAATTCAACAAGCAGTATTGCAAGCGGCAGCGTATAGGTATTTTCTTTCGTCAGAAATGCCATTATTGCAGAGATTCCGCTCAGTACAAAAAATAACAGTTGCTTGTTTTTCCGGTGGTTTCCAATTCGTCCCGACAGGTATAAACACAGACTAAGCAGATAAAACAGGGCGGCCAAAGATGCCAGTCGCTGCACAATGTAAGTTACCGCCTGAGTTTGCACAGGATGAGCTACGAAAAGCAATGCTGTAATTAAAGCTATGATTTTGGCGTTTTTCAAAACATGACTGTTCTTCATGTTCGGCGTTGCAAATACTAAGGTTACCAACCAGAAAACAAGCAGCGCGTTGCACAGATGAATGATCAGATTGACTAAATGATAGCCCCACACATCGAGCCCGTTGAAATGGTAGTTCAGTGCAAAAGTGAAAATGCCCAAAGGGCGGCTGGGAACATAACTCCACCATGCCGAAATATTGGATAAATCCCGTATTAATTTGTTTTGAACGATATTCTGCGCATCATCAAAATGAAAGCTGCAGTTAAAACTATTGACGTAGCAAATAACTCCGGTAATTAGAATAAGAACGATGCTTATCGAATAAAACGAAAGCCATGACGGAAATTTGCGTTGTTCTTTTCTGCGTTTCGGAGACTTATTGTTATTTTGTTTATTCTGTTTACTTTGTTTACTTTTCATTCAAATAACTATTTGATTTTTTATTTTTTTCCACAAAAAGCATTCAGCAATGTGGTGGCTTGCTCATTGCCCATGAGTGATGCACGCTGCCAGTCGTTACATGCCGCCGTCTGATTTTTAAGATTAAACTGCACGAGTCCTCTATTGCAAAATGCCAGTGCGTTGTCAGGCTCCAGCGCAATTGACCTGTCAAGATCAGAAAGTGCGCCTTTGAAATCTTTCAGTGCGGCCAATGCGCTTGACCTGTTCAGATAGGCTTGTGCAAAATCAGGATTCAATTTTATGGCCATATCAAAATCGCGAATCGCATTTGGCAGGTCTTTCATCATTGCATAAGTGTAGCCACGATTGTAATACGTTTCCGGATACGATGGATCAATTTTTAATGCTGCTGAATAATCGAGGAGTGCGCCCTGCAGGTCGCCTAAATCCTGCTTTGCATTACCACGGCTCAAATACGGATCTTTGTAAGCAGGATTCTTTGCCACCGCTTTATCAAACCACGAAATGGCTTCCTGTCTTCGTCCGAGCTTCAACAGTGTAATGCCCATATTATTGAGTGCGCGCGGCTTTTCAGGAGATTTTTTCAGCACATCAGTCCACAGAGTCAGTTCATCTTTCCATACATTATTGCGGCTATATGCTGCTACAGCGAGCACAGGCACCAGCAAGAAAAACAGCGTCGTTAACAGCTGTTGTTGTTTATCCTGAATAATACTAAAAAAGATACATGGAATGAACAACAAAAATCCGAATGACGGCAGATACATTCTGTGTTCAAAAATTACATTGGGAACAGGAATAATGCTTGATTCTATTGATAATGTGATGAAAAACCAAAACACTCCGAATGAAGCCAGCCTATGTTTTTTATACAAAATTACGCCAAGTGCAAGAATCGCGAGAAGCAACAAAAAACTTGCAATTGTTTTCAGTTCAAAGAAACTTTGTGAAACAGGATAATCGTAATCAAGATTTTGATTGACGGGAAGAAATAAAAGTCGAATATAGGTAATAATAACGCGGAATTCCGTCATCAGGTACGTGCCTGAAGTAAGTGTATAGAGATGTCCTTGTTCGGGTTTTATAGGTTGAAATACCGAGAAACTGAAGTTTACAAAAAAGATTGTGATTGCCACAGCAGCCATTCCCATAAACGCCCAAAGTTTCCAATCTTTGATATGTATTTTGAAAGACGTTTCTCGAATAAAGAAAAATTCGGTCAATACAATAATTACAGGAAGGGTAAATGTGTTCTCTTTTGTCAAAAACGCCAGTAACGCAGCCATTCCACAAGCTACAAAAGTGGCTATTCGTGCAGTTTTAGTCAAATTCACAACACGTGCCCGAATGTACAGACTCAACGACAGCAGGAAAAAAAGTGCAGCAAGGGACGCAAGACGCTGGACAATGTAAGTTACGGCCTGTGTCTGGACAGGATGTGCCACAAAAAGCAATGCCGTAATCAAAGCAATTATTTTTCCATGCTTTGCAATTGTTGATTTTTTAATTACAGGAGTGCTAAACAGTAAGGAAACTAACCAGAATACGAATAATCCGTTGATAATATGAATGAGCAGATTTACGAAATGGTAGCCGCCCACATTGGTTCCGCCCACTGCATAATTTAACGCGAAAGTAAAAATGCCGATGGGTCGGCTGGGCACATAGTTCCACCAGGCTGAGACATCGGAAAGTCGGGTAATATCATGATTGAATTCAATATTCTGCAAATCGTCGAAATGAAAGCTGCAATTAAAACTATTGGAATAGATGAAGCCTGCCGTAATTGCTATCGCGGCAATACTCATCCACAGAAACGAATTGTTCTTTTTCTGCGGCGCCTTCGCACCGACCGGCGCATTTTTCTTTTTAACAGTGGGTTTCTTTTTATTCTCCTTTGCCATGTGAACACTCTATTTACAAAATTGATATACGTAGGAGGCCGCTTCGCCGTTTCCCATGTGTGATGCCGTAGTCCAGTCGGCGCAGGCGCCCGCTTTATCATTCATATAAAACCTGGATGTGCCCCTGTTGCAATAGGCATAATCTGCGTTCGGATTGAGCTGAATCACCCTGTCAAAATCGCTGATAGAGCCCGCGTAATCTTTTCGTGCTGCCAGTATATTCGCTCTGTTGTTGTAGGCATCAGGATAGTCGGGTTTTATTCTGATGGCCGTATTTACATCCTGAAGTGCACCCTCGGGGTCGTTCATCTCAAACCTCACCGAAGCTCTGTTATTATAAGGCTGAGGTGAATTCGGCTCAAGGCGAATGGAAGTTTCAAAATCGCGCAAAGCGCCGGCAAAATCCTTTAATCCTGATTTCACATTCGCTCTGTTATTATAGGCATCAGCGAATGGTGGAAATAAATGAATGGCAATATTCAAATCGGCGAGCGCACCGGCATAATTACCCAGTTCAAATTTAGCAAGTCCACAATTATTATATCCGCCATAACTTTCAGGATTCACAAGCACAGCCTGCTGATAATCCAGAAGTGCGCCCGCAAAATCTTTCATAAAACTTTTGTTCTTACCACGATTCAGATAAGCTGCATCAAACTTCGGATTGTTCAAAATTGCTTTGTCATAGTATGGCATTGCCTCAGCATAGCGATTTTTATCACGCAGACTATTTGCAAAATTCATCAGCGGGCGCGTTTTTTCAGGCGATTTTTTTGCAACATCTTCCCAGAGTGAAAATTCATCTTTCCACACCCTGTTGCGACTTATGGTGAGAATACACAATACCGGAACCACCAAAAACAAAAGCAGCCGGACCGCTTTGAAAATTTTCACATCAGTGATGAATCCCGTCAGCGAAACAATAATCATAAACAGCCCGATTGACGGCAAATACATGCGGTGTTCAAAAATAAGATTGGGGACCGGAATGATGCTTGATTCAATCGCAATGGTGATGAAAAACCAGCATAAACCGAATGAGGCAACACGAAATTTTTTAAACGACAACACTGCAATCACAAGCAATGACAGCATAAACAAAAAACTCGACATGGTTTTCAGTTCAAATAAACTTTGCGATATCGGGTAATCATAATCAAGATTTTGCCCTATCGGCAGCACCAATAAACGCAAATATGTGGTAAGAACTCTGAACTGTGTGAGCAGATAGGTGGCTGAAGTTACAGTGTAAGTATGCCCCTGTTCGGGCAATATCGGGCTAAAAATTGTAAAAGAGAAATTAATAAAAATGATTATTACCAGAACGCCAATCAAGCCTGCAAATGCCCACAATTTCCAGTCTTTGAAATTCAATCCGGGCTTATTGTGCCTGATAAAGAAAAACTCGACTAAAACAATGATAAGCGGAAGCACGTATGTGTTCTCTTTTGTAAGAAAGGCAAGTATTGCAGACAATCCTGACACAAGAAATAACAGCATTCTTTTCGTTTGCGTTCCGTGAGATATTCTTGCTTTGATATAAAAACACACGGAAAGTAAAAAGAACGTGGCAGCTAAAGAAGCCAGCCGTTGCACGATATATGTAACAGCCTGTGTTTGCAGCGGATGTGAAACAAAGAGAAGTGCCGCAATGAGCGCCAGTGTAATATTACGCGATTTATGAGATTTGTTTGTGATAGCCGGCGTGTTAAAAATCAGCAGCATCATCCAAAATACAAGCAAGCCATTTGCCACATGTATTAACAGATTCACGAGATGGTAGCCCCAGACATTGTTTCCGCCGACAGCGTAATTCAGCACCAATGTAAAAATTCCCACAGGCCGGCTTGGGATAATACTGTACCAGGCAGCAACATTAGAAATATCCCGAATAGCAGGATTATCAGGAATAATCGGAATATCGTCAAAATGAAAACTACATCCAAAACTGTTCAGATAACAAATGATGGCTGTAAGAATAATGAGCCCAGCAGCAACAGTCAATCCACCAGGGAAGACTTTCACAACGGGCTTTTCGTGCTTAACAGGTGTTTGCTTTTTTGTAGTTTTTGTGTACGTTTTTTTCGTCATTTTTAACTATATCAATTGCAGTACTGTGATATGAGCGCATCTACATCGGAGCTGCCCAGTTCCTTTGCTTTTTTCCAATCGTAGCATGCCGTAGATGCTCTATTCGTTCTAAGGTACAGATTTCCCCGATTACGATATCCGGCCGGGTCATTCGGTTTCAGGCTGATACATTTTGTGAAATCTTTTTCGGCACCCACAAAATCATTGAAACTGAAACGCGAGGCTGCACGGGCATTATAAGCATCATAGAGTGTTGAATCAAGTTTCAATGCTTTATTACATGCATCGAGTGCACCTTTGTAATCGGCACGATTATATCGGGCGACTCCCAGATTACACAGCACAATAGCAGTATTGGGCTTTAGTTTATCGCATTGTTCCAGATCGGCCACCGCATTTTTATAATCCTGAATTTTCATCCATGTTATTCCCCGGTTGAACCACGATTCAGCTTCATCGGATTTCACTTCAATAGCTTTTGAAAAATCCTGTATTGCCTGCTGTGCATTGCCTGCGCGTAGATATGCATTAGCTCGTGTACCATATGCCCTTGACAAATACGGGACGGTTGGATTCTTTTCAAGAATGTCTGTCATAAAAACGATATCATTCTTCCAGACTTTATTACGCTGCCAGACCAACATTCCGAAGATGAGCGTAACACCCACCAGTATAACGCTGAACCATGGCAATAATGAGCGTTTCAGACCGGATGTTCCATCTTTCACATCACAATAAAACGAGGCAATTATAAAGAACAATCCCACGTAAGGAAGATAGCCGTAGCGGTCTGTAACAATAAACAGCCGCGAAGGTATAAGTTGAATATTAATTGAAATGGTGACCAGGAAGAACGCCAATCCTGCCAAAATATAAGGGCGTTTGCGCGATGCCCTGTACAACAGCCATCCCACCATAGCAAGAATAAATGGTGCGATATAATAAATGAGCGGCAGCCATCCGTTGACCTTGGGAGGATACACGTAAACGGCGCACTGACTCACCGGGACAAATAATTTGCCGATGTAAAAAACAAATGAAGTGCACACCATCAAAAATATGTCGAACGCATTATAATGAATAAGCATTCCCTGCGTCAGGTTTGCCATGGTGCCACGGTCGCTCAGAGTAATCAATCCAAAGACAACAGACAGTGCAAAAAACGGCACTTTTTCAATGATGTTCCATTTTGTAAATAGTTTGCGCTTATAGTAAAGGTCAATCCCTACAAGGATTACAGGAAGTGTGACTGCCTGCGCTTTTGAGAAAAGCGATAACAGAAAAAAAATGGCAACACCCGCAAGATAAGCCAAGCGGCGCTTTCCGTGCTCCAGATACATCAGGTAACACAGAAGTGCTGCAAGATAAAATAGTGTGAACATACTGCTGCTTCGGGCTGATATCCATGAAACGGCTTCAACATTCATAGGATGAACCGCAAATAAAGCGGCAGCAATAAGAGCTGCTTCACTACGCCCGCTCAGCTTTCGGATAAACAAAAAGACCAGCGCGGTATTTGCTAAGTGGGAAAGAAGATTTACCAGATGCAACCAATAAACATCAAGTGCGGTGAAATGATAATTCAGCGCAAACGTCAGCACCGGAATTGGCTGATACATTATTACATAGTAGGAGGTAAAATACTTGAGAATATTTGCCGATGCAAGGCTCAGCACTTCGGGATAGTTCTGAAAATATTCAACATCATCAAAATTCAGGATGTCATTGTGGAGGCAATTCGAGAAGACCGCGAGCGCAAATAAAATAATCAGCACCAGCATACCGGGAACGGCATATTTGCCCGATGCAGACTTCAAACCCTTATTACTTTTATGTGCAACGGGCTTTACATTCCTTTTTTGCTGAGCTTTGTGAGCCATTCAATTATTGATTAATAAACAGTATCATTAAAACAACAATCCTATCGGGGAACAAGCAAGCTGTTGTTAACAAAATCCAAATATAGCAAAAACATTTCCATATTTTGGACGGTTCGGACAAATTAATTATCAATAATGAAGGTTTTCCCGAAATGGGAAAGCATTATTCAGCCGGGTCTTGACCGACCATGCTTTTAGTTTTCGAGCTCGCTCAGTAATTCGTCGGTAAGTTCGATGTTGTGATATACATTTTGTACATCGTCATCATCATCAAAAATATCAACGAGCTTGAGTACTTTTTGTGCGGCTTCTTTGTCGAGCGCGGTGGTGGTTTTGGGAATGCGCTGGAGTTCGGCACTTTCGGGCTCTATGTTCATTTCTTCGAGCTTTTTCATCATAATGCCGAAGCTCTCCATTTCTGTGGTTACCGTAATTGCGTCATCATCATACGAAATATCTTCGGCGCCACCGTCTATCAATTCCATTTCAAACTCGTCCTGATTCATTTCATTCTTAGGCAGGCGGAACACGCCTTTACGGTCGAAGATGAATGCAAGAGAGCCATTTGTTCCCAGACTGCCGCCATATTTGTTGAAATAGGAACGGATGTTGGCAACCGTACGCTGAATATTATCGGTGGTACATTCAATGAAAATTGCGATGCCGTTGGGAGCGTAGCCTTCGTAGGTAACTTCCATAAAGCTGGCCGCATCTTTATCGGCAGCTTTATTGATGGCCCGAGTGATATTTTCTTTGGGCATATTCACGCCTTTGGCGTTGGCTATTGCAAGCCTGAGCCGTGGGTTATTGTCGGGTTCGGGACCGCCTTCCTTAACAGCAATACTGATATCTTTAATAATCTTTGAAAAGATTTTCGACCTCTTGGCGTCGATAGCGCCTTTCTTGCGTTTAATGGTTGACCATTTATTGTGACCTGACATAATGAGTTGGATTTGTTCTTAACGTAAAAGTAATAAACCGTCGGTTTATCCAATGGCAAAAGTAAAAAAAATAGTTTACAGCCTGCCATTCCTGTTCCCGGTTTTTGATATTTTTCAATTGCAGGGCTGAAGCAAGTTTCAACCAACTGATTCAAAGCGCTTCACAAAAACGACCTTCATATGCATGATTACCGAAGTCGCAATCTCAGATTTGCCAAGTTTTATTACTTTTACGCCTTAGAATTGCAGCTATGACATTTGAAGAGATAAAACGGCATTTAAAAGACAAGGTAGTGGGCATAGCCGGCTGTGGTGGATTGGGCTCAAACTGTGCTGTTGCATTGGCGCGTGTTGGTGTCGGCAAACTTATTGTAGCCGATTTCGATACCATTGTTGAGGGAAACCTGAATCGTCAGTATTTTTTCTTCAACCAGATTGGCAGGAAAAAAGCCTATTGCCTGCAGGAAAATATTTTTCGCATTAACCCGGATACTCAGGTGCTTGCGCATGATATTAAATTAGGACCCGATGATATAAAGGATGTTTTTACGGGATGCGATATTATTGTTGAGGCATTTGATCTGGCGTCGATGAAACAGATGATTATTGAAACGGTGCTTGACAGACTGCCCGACACCTGGATTGTTTCGGGTGTAGGGCTTGCAGGCTGGGGCGATAATAATTCAATTAAAGAAACGATGCATGGCAAGCTCATTATCTGCGGCGACGGCATCAAAGAAGTGAGTGACGAAAATCCGCCATTGGCGCCGCGTGTAGGCATTGTTGCCAATATGCAGGCCAATGCCGTACTCGAAATTTTACTTGGAGGACGCGTATAATGAAGATAATTTTAAACAACCGCGAAGAAACTTTTGAAAAGCAGGAGATGACGGTTAATGCATTATTATCTGAAAAGAACTTCACTTTTAAAATGCTGGTGATTAAAGTGAATGATGTTCTGGTAAAAAAAGAAGATTACGAAAAAATAGTTATCCGTGACAACGACAGGGTGAGCGTGCTCCACCTGATAAGCGGTGGCTGAACCATTGTGAAGGAAACCGATGAAGAATTTTATCAAGCGTATTTTGCAGCGAATGCTGGGATTTGAAAATTATCTGTTTTATTTTTCCATTTTTATCATTGGCACATTAAAGAAGAATCGCAGGGAAGGTGATTTCATGCATTTCCTGTCACTTATACCTGCAAAAGGTGTTATCTTAGATATTGGAGCGAATATTGGTGCCATGACCGTCCATCTTGCGCGTAGATTTCCCGCTTCGGAAATTTATGCCTTTGAGCCCGTACCCTACAATTTGAATACCCTGAAACGAATTATAAAGCACTACCGCCTCCGGAATGTTATTATAAAAGAAACAGCGTTGGGCGATTTTAATGGAACGGTTCAAATGGTAGTTCCAACCCTTGGGAAGGCAAAACAGCATGGTTTGAGTCATGTTGTGGATGCGTCGATTACAAGTTTTAATGAAGGCGAAACCGTGAGTTCTCCTATAACACGGCTTGATGACATTGCAATTTTAAACCATCCGGAAATATGCATCGCAGCTATAAAACTAGATGTTGAAAACTTCGAATACCGGGTACTTAAAGGTGGCGAAGGACTTATTGCGAAGCACAAACCTATTATTTACTGTGAACTTTGGGAGAATGAAAACCGGGAACAATGCCTGTCACTAATGCAATCGCTGGGCTATAACGTTTATATTTTAGAAAAGAAAAAACTTGTTATCTTTAACCCGCAGAGCCATGCAACACAAAATTTTTTCTTTATCTGCAAAACAAGTGAAGTAAAATTGAGTTAAGATGCTGTTGTATTTTACAAGAAACACCGTGTGAACCCAACCGCATAAAAAATAAGAAAATAAAGTCCGATTCCGTATTCATGAAGCAACAGACACCGCAAAAGAAATTCCTCATTAACCTGCTTATCCTGCTCACGCTGAATCTGCTGATTAAGCCGTTCTGGATACTTGGGATTGACCGTGGGGTGCAGAATGCGGTAGGTGCCGGCGATTACGGGTTTTACTTTGCCGTACTTAACTTCACGTTTCTCTTTAATATTTTATTGGATTTCGGAATTACGAGTTTCAATAATCGCAACCTCGCCCAAAATTCGCATTTGCTGAACAAGCATTTTTCGAGTATCGTAATTCTAAAGCTGCTATTGGCGGTTGTTTACACAGCGCTCTCATTCAGTGCCGCGATTATTATAGGATATAACAAGCATCAGATGGTAATGCTGGCGCTGCTGAGCTTTAACCAATTTCTGAGTTCCTTTATTCTTTACTTGCGCTCTAATGTTTCAGGACTTCACTTTTTTAAGACCGACAGCCTGCTCTCCGTACTCGACCGCCTGTTGATGATACTGATATGCGGGATACTGCTTTGGGGACATGTTACTGTAGGAACTTTTAAAATAGAATGGTTCGTTTATTCGCAAACGGCGGCATATCTCGTTACTGTAATAATTGCGCTGTTAATTGTAATGCGAAAGGCGAAATTCAGCCGGTTGAAATGGAATAAACCGTTCTTTCTGATGATAATCAAAAAGAGTTTTCCATTCGCGATACTTGGATTATTAATGGCCTTTTACAACCGCATTGATTCGGTAATGGTAGAGCGCATACTGCCGGGCAATACGGGCGAATATCAGGCAGGACTTTATGCTTCTGCCTACCGGCTGCTGGATGCGTCGAACATGATTGCCTACCTATTCTCGGTATTACTTCTTCCGCTGTTTGCCCGTATGCTTAAGTTCAAAGAAAGCGTGGAAAAACTGGCGCGATTAAGTTTTACACTGTTATTTGTGCTTTCTGTAATATCGGCCATGGGTTCATTTTTTTACAGTGAACAATTTATGACCATGCTCTACCCTCAGCACATTGAAGAAAGTGCAGCGGTGTTTGCAAGCCGCATCGGTCAGACTTCTCAGATTTTCGGATTGCTGATGTTCGGGTTTATTCCAATTTCCTCCGTTTATGTATTTGGCACGTTGCTTACAGCTAATGGTAATCTAAAACAGTTGAATATTATTGCCGGATGCGGAATGTTGCTGAATATAGGTCTGAACTTTTTGCTTATTCCTTGGTTCCAGGCCATTGGCTCAGCCTATGCCAGCCTTAGTACACAATTGATTACTGCTGTTTTGCAAATTGTTTTAGTCGTTCATCTTTTCAAATTCAAATTAAATATAGGATATCTTGTGAGGGTTGGATTGTTCCTTGCAGCTACGCTGACGTTTTGCGCTTTATCGCGAATGTTGCCCTATTCATGGATGATTAACATGATGCTTATGGTGCTTTGCTCATTAATTTTTGCGGCATCTGTTGGTTTGCTTAGTGTTAAGTCGCTGATCTATGCACTAAAAAAATCATAATCCGTTGACGGATTTCTTTATTGAACAAATTATTTAGACAAGATTTGCAATAAACATATTTTTTTCTACTTTTGCCGTTGGTACAAGTGAACAGATAACGGAAAAATGGTACAAAACGAAAACCAGAATTCAGATTTCAACACAACGAATTTCCTTTTGTTTTTATACAAATGGCGAAAACCATTAATTATTATAGTTCTGGCTGCAGCTGTGGCTTCGGCGGGGTTTTCATTTCTCATCACCCCTAAGTTCAAATCAACGGTTATTATGTTTCCGACTTCAACCAATGCTATTTCAAAAGCACTGCTGGCGGAAAATCAGGGTGGAAAACTCGACATTCTTGAGTTTGGAGAAGAAGAACAGGCCGAACAAATGCTCCAAATTCTTAACTCAAACGAAATCAGATCGCGCGTTATCAGGAAATTCAATCTTGTAGAACATTACAACATTGATCCTGCCTCAAAATATGTGATGACCAATTTAATTGAGGAGTATAATTCGAATATCACATTCCGCCGCACCGAATACATGGCCGTTGAGATAAGCGTATTGGATAAAGATCCTCAAATTGCTGCTGATATTGCCAATACGATAAGTGATTTACTCGACTCGGTGAAAAATAAAATGCAAAAGGAAAGAGCCCTTAAAGCCTATCAGATTGTAGACCGCGAGTATGTAAAATTGCAAAGCGACATCCGGGTGATGGAAGACTCTCTTTCTAAGTTGCGCGAATTGGGAATCAACGATTATGAAACTCAGTCGGAAGCATACAATACGCAGCTGGCAATAGCACTTCGAATGAACACCAAGACCGGAGTGGCCGCCATTGAAGAGAAAATTAAAATATTAGGACAATACGGTGGTGCCTACGTTTCGCTGCGCGACCAGCTCGACTATTTCAAAAAACAACTTGGTCTTATAAAAGCCAAATACGAGGAAGCCAAAGTTGATTATGAGCAAGAGCTTCCGGCAAAATTTATTGTTGACAGAGCCTATAAATCAGAACGGAAAACGTATCCTGTGCGATGGATGATTGTCACAATTTCGTCTCTCGCAGCGCTGTTACTGTCGGTCTTGGTGCTCATAATTTTTGATTCATTTTCAAAAAAAAAAGATTCGGTACAGATAAAGAGGGACTGAACAAATTCAGACTCTCGCTAAATATAGAATTAGAGACAAAAAAGGAATCTGACAACACAGACGAAATCAAAAAAAACAGTGACCTGATTGCGGTTGAACAAGAACCGAAAAAAATTGCAGAGACAAGAATTCAGGCCATAATACGTGAAGAAAAAATAAACAAACCGAAAGTACCGAAAAGAGTTAATAGAAGTGAAGGTATTTTCGAAACATTTATCGAAACTGAAATGAGCACTTACTTTAACAGTAATTATCTTATTCGCTTAATTGTTCGCTGGAAATGGCATATGTTGATAATACTGGCCTGCTCCCTGTTGCTTTCCGGTCTCTTCTCATCTCCATGGTTTATCAAGCCCAAATATAAATCTTTTGCTGTAGTATATCCGTCGAATCTGATACCTTACTCATCGGAAACGCCCACCGAACAGATGCTTCAGCTTTTCAGATCAGAAGAAATTGGTGACAGCCTTATTAAAAAATTTGACCTCGGGAAACACTATGATATTGACCAGACCGATAATTATTACGCGACCAGACTCAAAAACGAACTCGAAGGAAATGTTGCGATAAGAAAAACAGAATATGAATCGGTAATTATTGAAGTGCTTGACACCGACCCTAAAATTGCCTGCCAAATGGTCAAAGAGCTTATTCTTCTGATGAATCAGAAAGCACGAAACCTACAGCGCGAAAAAACTGCCGAAGTTGTTCAGATATATAGCGACCAACTTATCTCTAAACAAAAACAGATTGATTCAATACAGACCCGAATGGATACGCTCAGGAGCGAATACAACCTCCTCGATTATAATGTTCAGGTAAAAGAATATACCAAAGGCTACATCAAAAACGCCAATACAGGGAGCCGCGGAAATCAGGAAATCAAAAGCTTTCTTGATAACATGAAAAAATACGGAGGCGAATTTCTGTTCCTTGGAGGATACCTGTCGAGTCTTACAGCCGCCTATAACGACATTAAAAAAGAATACGACAAATCGGTGAGCGACCTTAAAAAAATGCTCACTTATACCAATACGGTTACAAGCCCGGTTGTTGCCGACAAGAAGACATACCCTGTACGTTGGCTCATCATGCTCATTACTGCAATGGCATCGCTTTTTATTACCATCATAGTTATTACCGTGGTAGATAAATCGCAAAAAAAACCAGAATCTGACAGTGCGTCCATTCACCAATCTTAACCCCAGTTACCTTGATTGAAAAGTACAAGCTTAAGTGGGTCTACCTTATAAGTGGGCTGTTTATCGCAGTCAATGCGTTACTGATTGCCTATGAATTCTACTGGTTTACCTTACTGCCGGTCGCAATTTTTGTATTTATACTGTTCTTTTTTTCACTGGACCGGCTTCTGATATTAATTACATTTCTCACCCCTCTTGCTATAAACATTCGCGATTTCGACTGGGGGGTCGCTGTAACGCTTCCAACCGAGCCGCTGCTTTTTGGAATCCTCATTCTTTTCATAATTAAGCTACTATACGACCGCAAATTAGATTCTCGTATTCTCAGGCATCCTATAACCATTGCTCTTTTTATTAATCTGGGATGGATGCTTATGACCTCAATCACAAGCGAGCTGCCCGGAGTTTCATTTAAATTTATGCTTTCAAGGCTTTGGTTTGTCATCCCATTTTATTTTGTTGCTATTCCTCTTTTTGAAAAGAAAAAAAATATTACAAATTTTACCTGGGCATATGTAATCTCATTGATAGGAGTCATCATTTATGCTACGTGGAGCCTTTATACATGGGCATTTGACGAGCAGGCGGCACACTGGGTAATGAGTCCGTTTTTTAATGATCATACCGCTTACGGTGCCGGAATATCGTTTTTTGTCCCGGTATTAGCTGGTCTGTTATTTTACAAAAGATTCAACCGTACAACAAAATTATTTGTGGCACTGGCATTGCTTTTTTTATTAGGCGGGCTCATATTTTCATACAGTCGTGCAGCATGGATTAGTGTGGCCGTTGCTCTGTTTTTCGGTATCGTGCTGCTCATGAAAATTAAGTTACGGTGGCTCGGACTCGGGCTATTGGTGCTTATTATTGGCTTTTTCTCATTCCGTAATGAAATCCTCTGGAAACTGGAAAAGAATAAACAGGATACTTCTGCCAACATGGTTGAGCATATTGAATCTATTTCCAATATTTCATCCGATGCATCGAATCTTGAGCGCATAAACCGCTGGCAGTCGGCATTCCGCATGTTTGAACTGCGTCCATTCTGGGGTTGGGGACCCGGAACCTATCAATTCATGTATGCTCCCTACCAACACTCTAAAGAGAAAACGATTATCAGTACCAATGCCGGCGACAAGGGCAATGCGCACAGCGAATATATCGGTCCATTGGCAGAGTCAGGCGTTTTGGGTATGCTTACTTTTATTGCATTATGCATTACCGTAATTGCCACAGCTGTGAGACTTTATAAGCGAAGCCCTGATAGAGATGTAAGGCTGTTGAGTCTGATTTTCCTGTTAGGATTGATTACATATCTGGTTCACGGACTACTGAACAATTTTCTGGATACAGACAAATCCTCTATCCCCTTCTGGGGATTCACGGCCATTATCGTAGCGCTGGATATTTATTATAAAGGGAATGGTACCGAAAAAAAGGATGCCGAAAGCCCTGTTCTTCCCGAAAAAAGTAATACAATAATTGACGGTTAAATTCTCCCGAAAGAAATATCGTCGGGTAATTCATTAACGTCGGTTACTAAACGTGGAAAGTGCTTTTTGAGTTGAATTCCTGTTTGGATAATTGCATCAAACAAGCCATCAATAAAATTATTTTCGCGGATATTATTACGCAGGTTCTGCTGTATTTCGTCCCAAAAATCGAGTGGAACAACAGCATTGATTCCAAAATCGCTTAAAATGGCGAATTTTCGCGGACTCACGGCAATATAAAATAATACGCCATTACGCAGAGCTGTTTGTTCCATTTCCAGCTTACTGAAAATCTCTTTTGCCCTTTGCATTGGATCACCTTCGCATGTATCGTCCAGGTGAACACGTATTTCGCCCGATGTATCCAGTTCAGCATTCATGACTGCCATATGTAAATCTTCGATGTCGCGAGCCGAAAAAATATTTTTCACCTCATCAGCAAATAAAACCATGTTGTAATCCCACGTTTGAATAATTACTAATTATACTGTTTTCAAGCGCTGCAATAATACATAAAGAAATTATTACGGCGAACAAAAAAATGCAGAATGATTTTAAGAAAAAAAAACGGACCGGAGTGTATTGCCGGTCCGCCACGTTAATTTATCCTATGATGCCAATGCTTCGAATAATAAAGTCATTCAGTTCTCCGCCTTTAAGCTGATTGCCCGCCAAACGCGCCAAATCGAATAATTGCCGGGTAAGCACATCCTGCTTTGCAGGTTCGCTCTCTGCCAGAATGCGAGCGGTTAAAGGATGATTGACATTCACCACAAGGTTAAAGCGTTCGGGCATTTCGCCCATAAACGAGTATCCACCACCGCCACCCATGGCAGCCATATCCTTCATACGACGCATGAACTCAGGCTGGGTAATCATAAAAGGAACATCCTGTTCGCTCATGGCTTCAAAACTCAAATCATATTTTTCTTTGGGAACAACACGTTCCACAACCGGTTTAAGAAGATTCTTTTCGTCTTCGCTCAGTTTCGAAGGCATGGAATCATCTTTCTGTATCAGCTTCTCAATAGCATCGGAATCAACGCGTGTAAATACCGTTTTCTCAAATTTCCGTTCAATCTGATTGATGAAATGTACATCAAGTACACCATCCATCACCAGCACATCATATCCGCGGTCGCGCGCAGCACGAATAAACGGGAACTGCTCTTCGGTATTGGTAGTGTACAAGTACACCACATTTTTGTCTTTATTCTCCTGAGTTGCCTCCACGCTTTTGCGGTATTCATCGAAGGTAAAGTACTTTCCCTCTGTATTTTTAAACAGCGCAAATTTCTCGGCTCGCTCGTAAAATTTATCATCGGATATCATACCGTATTCGATGAAAATGCGAATATCATCCCATTTCTTTTCAAAATCCTCACGGTTATTTTTAAAGATATCTTCCAGCTTGTCGGCAACTTTTTTGGCGATGTGCGACGATATTTTTTTAACATTCGGATCGCTCTGCAAGTAAGACCGCGACACATTAAGCGGAATGTCGGGCGAATCAATTACACCATGCAGTAAGGTGAGAAAATCGGGAACAATACCTTCAACAGAATCAGTAACAAAAACCTGATTGCAATAAAGCTGTATTTTATCTTTCTGTACTTCAAAATTGCGTTTCGTTTTCGGAAAATAGAGGATACCCGTGAGATTGAACGGATAATCAACATTCAGGTGGATATTGAAGAGTGGCTCTTCGAAATTCATCGGATACAACTCGCGGTAAAAGTCTTTATAATCTTCCTCTTTCAAATCGGCAGGTTTGCGAATCCATGCAGGATTGGTGTTATTGATAACACGCGGCACCTCTGTTTCAACCGATTTGTCGTTGCCCTTTTCATCCTTTTCGCCTTCTACTTTTTCCCATTTCTTTTCCATTCCGAACTGAATGGGCACAGGCAGGAATTTGCAGTACTTTTTGAGCAGCTCCAGCACACGGTATTCTTCCAAAAACTCCGCTGATTCTTCAGATATAAAAAGTGTAATATCGGTACCTCGTTCTGTTTTAGGACTGTCGGTCATCACATAGTCAGGACTGCCGTCGCATTCCCACTGCACAGCCTTGGTAGCGCCTCCTTTTTTGTATGTTTTTGTATTGATTTCAACTTTGTCTGAAACCATAAAAGAGGAATAGAACCCAAGTCCAAAATGGCCTATGAGGGCATTTTTATCTGCTTCGCTTTTGCCCTTGTATTTCTTTACAAACTCCTCGGCACTTGAAAAAGCAATCTGGTTAATGTACTTATCAAGCTCTTCCGATGTCATACCTATACCACGGTCGGATATGGTAAGCGTTTTTTTCTTTTTATCAAGTATTACCCGTATGGTAAGGTCGCCCAGTTCATCATTGAATTTACCTGATGTAGCAAGTATTTTAAGTTTCGTTGTTGCATCAACCGCGTTTGATACAAGTTCCCTGAGAAAAATTTCGTGATCCGAATACAGGAATTTCTTGATTATCGGAAAAATATTTTCCGTTTGAACATTGATACGTCCTTTTTGTTTCTCCATGACAACACTATTTATTGATTGTGCGGGGCAGTAATCAAGGTATGTGCCATGATACGGATAACTGACAAAATGACGGGGAAATAATCAAATAAGGAGACAGAAAACGCTATTTCGTCGTGAACTTCAAAGGTTCCAGTTTGATAGTGGCACCTTTATTATTGGCCACCGTAATATTATCGATATAGAAGACCGTTCCTGCAGAAAGCGTTCGGAAGTAATCAAGCATAGCCCCAGTAATTTTATTATCAGCATTATTCTCCTTGACAGCCATGCCACCGGGTGTAAGCGATATTGAAAAGTGAACCACTTTCAGCGTTTCGTCGGTCACCATTAAAACGCCTGCCTTTTCTATCTCTGCAAAAGAAATTACGCCCGAACTTTTGCCTGCCAGTGTACCTTTCGGAAACTGAATATCCATTTTCTGCTGTGCAAATGCCGTAGAAAAAATAAACAGCATCAGGTTAAAGACCAGAAATTTTTTCATTTTCAATTGTCCATTATTAATTTATAATTGAACGCATTATCTCAACAGCGTAAGCGTTCCATTGAATTCGCGACCGTCTTTAAGCGCCAGAACATAATAATAAACACCGTCAGAATGGTCATCACCGGTCCAGTCATTTTTATAATCGTCACTGGAAAAAATCATTTTACCCCAGCGGTTAAATATCTGCAATTTACTATCCGGAAAACTTTCCAGTCCTTTGATTACAAATTTATCATTTGAACCGTCAGTGTTGGGTGTGAAGATATTCGGAATTTCAAGAATGCAGTCGTTAACTTTTACAACTACAGTAGTTGTTTCAGAGATACAGCCGTTTGCCGAAACAGTAAGACTGATTGGGTATTCACCCAATCCGGGCCAGGCTATTTCGTATGGTCCGGTACCACTGCCCGAAATAATAATACCATCGGAAAACGTCCAGTCAAAAACGGCATTAGGAGGATTTTGGCAAGCCTGCATAACTGTTGTATTTTCGCCAAGACACAGCGGCGACTTTGTTTCGAAGGCGGATTTCGGAGAATCAAAAATGGTCAAATTCTCAGTAAGTGTATCGCTGCAACCATTGGCAGCGCTTTCAATAAGCCCGATAATATAAGTGCCGCCAATGGCAAATGTATGAACCGGGTTTGTTTCGGTAGAGCTGCTGAAGTCACCAAAATCCCAGTTCCAGCTCGCAGGATTTCCCTGAGAAGAATCACTGAATATGGTCGGAATACCTGAACACGTATTTTCATAAGTAAAACCCGCAGTCGGTCCCTGAAGTACATCGATAAGCATAGTGTCTTTTGTAGCACAACTATATTTGGTAACTGTAAGAATTACATAATGTGGTCCGGCAGTATTCCATGAAACATATTGTGGTCCGGGGCTGTTGCCTCCCGGAACGCCTATGCCACCTGCAAAATACCAACTGTAACTTAAAGGCGGCGCAGTGGTTCCTGTATAATTAAGCATAGAATTTTCTCCGGTACAAACAGGCGAAACCGCCGAAAAACCGGCATCGGGATGTGCAGTCACAATCACACTTTTGTTACCCAGCGTTTGCCCGCATTTGTTCAACGCCATCATATGTATGGTATAAACCCCGGCAGTATCAAACCGTATATACAATTCGTTGTTGGAAGTATCAATAATATCACCCCCGGACGTAGTCCATTCATAATAAATATTCGGATGGAAAACGGTGTGATAATAAAGCGTATCGCCCAAACAAACCTGATTAGGACCGATAATAGCCGCTGATGGCGGCCCCAGAACCTGTAATGAAACATCGTTGGGAGTTACAGGTCCTTTACACCCATAATTTGTTTCCTGAACGGTCAGATTAAAATTGCCCTGACCGTTGAACAAAATTCCCAATGCCGGATTGGTAGAGAAAAGCACTCCGTTAAGATACCACTCATACGTAGAATTCATGGGAGGACCGGCATTGTATGGTATCGGGTAGAAATACACGGCATCGCCCACACATAATATGGAATCTCCGGGCGTTTGGAATATCCAGAGATTATCTGAAGGTGCACCGATGGTGAGGTGAACGAGTGTCCCCAGCATATCCCACGTATGATTGGAATTCGTCGCGATTATTCTCAGATAAAACATGCCCGGTTGCAAACCCAGTGCTCCCAGTCCCGGAACAGGCGGAATATGAATGGTCATGGTGGTGTCGCTGTTTGCCGTAACCGTGCCCAGTCCGCCGGTATTTACAACGGTAAAATATTGCGATTCGCGCACTTCAATCAGGAATTGATTCGGCTGACCGTAAATAGCGGTTGAATCGTAAAAATGAATGTTGACTCTTACCGTTGTGTCGAATCCCTGCGTTGATGAAATGCATGCCTGTATATCCTGTTTGTAATTGGTTTCTATATCGCAATGGCGGATGCAGAAAGGTCCCCACACCATCCCAATGGTTGCCGGCGCCGTTGACCGCACACGAATATAATAGTGGCACCCATCCTGTATCGGCTGATTGTTTTCATTTACCTGTCCCGACACCGAGCCCGGTGGCGAACCCTGTGCCGGATCGTATGAATTGTTGTCGGGATTTGAACCCAGCACATTGGGATTGGGCGGAAAATTGCCCGCAGAATCTGACAATTCGGCGATATACACATTGGCCGCCTGAAAAACACCCGTTGAATAAAACGGCACATCAATTACACTTCCCACGCAAACAGAATCGCCTCCCATGGTAACAACAGGCTGCAACGTATTGATGGTATTCGGACATTGCAGTACCTCGAAGCATGGACTCGGGTCGCTGAAAAAATTCAATCCGTAATCGATGTAATAATATTTGATTCTGATTTTATAACACGTGCCGGCTGCCGTGGTTGAAGGAATGGTAGGCCATAATACGCCATTCATCCATTGATTGCTTGCCTGATATATTCCCAGGCTGGTAGGATTGGCAAAGGAACCGTTCATGTCTGAAAGCTGCACTTCAAAAAACCCATTACCGCAAATAGGAACTGTTAGATGGTAATAAATCATCAGGCCGAAATTCTGGCAAATAGGATTGGGTGAAACAGAATCGACAATCACATCAAAATTTGTAGAAAAATTATCAAAATCTCCGGTAATAAAAACATCGTCCATACCAAACGACATCAGCCCGGGTCCGGCTCCGGCGTCATTTACCCAACGAATGCCAAACCGTATGTTGGTTTGATTGTCAAATGCCGGATCCTGCAGTGTTTCGTATTTCCATATCATCTGATTGCCATACTGAGGTCCTGTTGCAATCCATGGTCCGTTCGCAATACTGTAATACAGTTGTCCGTATGCGGTGGGTGAGCCTTCGCAAATATAGAAAAATGTAAATTTTACATTCGTAAGACCAAGCGTACAAAAGCTGCTGGTAAACTGCACAAACCTGTCTGAAGCATTTGCTTGATTATAATTGCAATTGTTTACTCCGCTGGTCTGATCATAAATGTGCAAATAGTAACCGTAGGGTGCGTATGAGATATTACCGCCCTGAGTCTGATTCTCATCGGGTGTATTCGGAAACTGCGGCATCCCCGTATAGATGTTATTAACCACCCATAGGTTATCGCCGGAATTACTGCCGTTACCCGTTGTATTAAGCATAGTCCCCGGAGCTCCATTTTCAAAATCTTCGGAATATACCATGATGGATGTCTGGGCATTGAGCCCATTCAGCGACAATAATGCAAGGACGAAGAACAAAAGTGTAATTTTTCTCACGTGTGTAGATTTGAATTATGTCCCGATTAATAATTAAATAAGCTGCTTCAGTATTTTATATTGCACCAAATCTTAAAGCACATTCACATGACCTATTGCCGACTGCTTTTTTGAACCTTTGAAAGAGTATATCAACCGCCATACGTAGGTATCAGATTTTACTACTTCACCTTTGTAAGTTCCGTTCCATCCGCTGTTCACGGTTTCAGAGATAAGTTCGCCCCAGCGGTTATAAATAAAAAGCGTGTAATCAAGATCTTTGCCTGCCGGCGCAAAAACATCATTGATGGTATTGCCGTCGGGTGTGATTGAATTAGGTATGAAATATGCAAAAATCTCAATGATATTAACAACCAGCGATACCGAATCAATACAGCCATCGGGGCTTGTGGCTACCAGCCAAACCGTATAAGCGCCCGTTGCCGAATACTCGTGATTGGGCGATTGCACCATAGAATAATTCAAAGGACCGGAAACCGGATCTCCAAAATTCCATGACCAAATAGAAGTGTTTGTGGAGTTGTCAATAAAGGAAATAAGTGGTTCCTCAAGTAAAGCTGTTTGTGGGTTCGCTGAAATATCCGGTGAAGGCGATGCATAAATATTGATACCGACCGTTGTCGTCGCCGAAGGACAACCATTTTCGGTGACCTCAAGCGTGAGATTGAACGCTCCTCCGTTGTTCCAGTACACAGAATAAGGTCCCTGTCCGGCGCCCGAAACTACCGTACCACCGCTGAAATTCCAATTATATACCCCCATTGGTGAGGCATTGCCTGTGTATGTAACCGGTGTGGGCACGCCATAACAAACGGGTCCTGCCACCTGAAATGTTGATGTAGGCGAAGGCATCACAACAACAGCAGCGAAGGCCGAATCCAGTGCACACCCGGGTTCCGAAACATAAACCCAGGCGGTATCCGGACCTGATACATTCCAGACAACCTGATGCGGACCTTGTCCGTTGCCTGTTGCAGGTGTTCCGTTTCCAAAATTCCATGTATAGGTGGCATTCGGATTGAGTGCGCTGATTTCATTCAACGTTGATGGATTCCCAATACAGACCGGAGTTGATGCATTTGTCTGAAGTGGCGGGTTGCAACATTTAACATTTATCTCCCACACTATTGAGTCAAGACCACAAATATTATTTCGTTGATAATAATACGTGAGCGTAAAATTCCCCGCATTCGCATAAGTATGGGGTGCTACCAGACCGTGAACCACCGGCGACCCGTCACCAAAATTCCAGTAGTGATCGGTTATGGAAGCATTTGCTGTGGCGATGAATGTGAGCGGCGTGCCACGGCATATGGTGTCATCAAAGTTGTAATATTCCAGCGTATCATTCGCTGTAACGACCGAATAACTGATGTCAAGATTTTTAACCGTAGCACCGGCAATATAGCCATAAGTCTCGTACCATCCATAGCCGTAGACATTTGCAATTAATCCACTATCGGAATTCAAAATATGATTGCCCTGCGAAATGGTAAGCTGCGCGGTTGAATAAGCAGGATTTGATGCAACGGGTGTAAAAGATGCGCCAACATTTGTACCGTCGAGGGTGACCAAACCCGCATTGGCCGTTTTTGTAACAATATTTACATAATACGAAGTGATGATAGCCGTAACGAAAGAGTTAAATACAATTCGGTTGATGGTTTGTTCAAGCGGATTAATCATTATCATAAACGGATCGGAATCGGTGTTGCCATCGGTTTGTGCACTTTTACTGAACTGAGCAACCGACACGGGATAATTAGAATCAATAAAACTTGCTGTTGACAAATCGGCTTCATAATATCCTCCGGCATTCAGCCCTTGCGGAATACCACCATTAATGGTAAAGATGGTTCCGTTTTTCAAAGCAACAATTCTGAAAACATCACTGGCTCTGTTCTTCAAAGGAACAGTAATATACTGCCTGCCCCAGGTATTTGTGGGCATCATTTCTTCGCAAATATGATTGCAGCAACAGGAATCTCCGGTAATAAAAGCGCATTTATTGCCTGCAAATACTGCAAATGTTTTGCAGTTATCAGTGACTGTAGTATCTATTTCTATAAGTGTTCCGGTAAGGTTGTAAGTATTGGTATAGGTTGAGCGCACCTGATACGCCTCGCCCCTGTTGAGCGTTACCGTAAACGGAACATTGGGAGCATGACCGCCTTCAGTTCCGCATTTGGGCGTAATCTTTATAACGGTATTATCGTAAACACCGACAACCAGCAGCTCAGATAATGAAACTTCTGTCCAGGCAGGACTGGCCGCCGAAGGCGAATAGGTTGTAACACGGTATCGTTTCCCAAGCGAAATGGTGGGTATCGCAATATTCGCATCCGATGTGTATTGCACATAGTTTAACTGATAAACAGAAACCGGATTATCTGAGGTTACATGTACGGCTTTGTTTTCAATGGTTTCTGTAGTTGTTACCATGACAAGCGCCGTAGGAATAGTTACTTCAAAGGTTGAATTTGCAGGGATATTGAAGTTTTGCGACCACCCGCCCAGAGGCACTGAGATGGTGCCGGAAGCCGGTTGATTATCGGTAGTGATGTATACTTTCATACGGTCGGAACCGGTAGTATCATCGCCCATATAATTTTCCATGAATCCAAGCCAGAAGTCTGTTCCTTTGGTAGAAAAGCCTTGCCCACTGACTCTCAGGACAGAAAATAAAACACCAAACACAGCTAAAAGTAGTGTAGCTTTTGTTTTCAAGCGGCAGTAAAATAAATTCGAATACTAAAAAACACCCATGCTCAAAAATGAATTATATCCCGTGATGTGCTGATGACAGAAGTTCTCGCTGAAAGTTTAGTAACCGATTTAGTTTTTAAAAGTGTGCTACGACAGATAAGGGTTCAGGTTTTTGAGACAGATACAAATATAGACTTTTTTTGGTTTTATTGCAAATTTAATGTAGTAACTGTAAGAAAAAGTGCAATGTTCAGAAATACTGCGTCATTATGAAAAACAGAACATCAAACCAATCGCAACGTTCGTCCCGGTAAATACACAGACAACACATATTTAGGAAAATCATCTTCCGATTTCTGTTCAATGTCAGGTTTTGATTTATGAATGAAGAGGGATGAATAATTTCTGAAGAAGTGAATGGAACCGCCAATCGTTAAATGATTCATAAATGGTCAGATTCTAATACGGTTTCCCGGCATCGCCACTAGTTTTCAAGTAGCTTTGCAGTTCAAATTATTATTCATCATGAACTGGATTAAAGATTTATTTTGGGGTGATACCGTAGCACATACCATTTTGATATACTGCATGGTGATTGCTATCGGTGTTGCGTTAGGAAAAGTAAAAGTATTCGGGATTTCACTGGGTATCACGTTTGTATTATTCGCGGGCATCGCGCTGGGTCATTTTGGTTTTACGGTTGACCATAAGGTATTATCGTTCATCAAGGATTTCGGACTGATACTCTTCGTTTTTTCAATCGGGCTGCAGGTCGGACCCGGTTTTTTTGCATCATTTAAAAAAGGCGGCATCTCGCTTAATCTGCTGGCACTCACAATAGTGCTCCTTGGAGGGTTGACCACACTTGCAATACACTACATTACCGGAATGTCGCTGCCTATGCTGGTAGGTGTGATGTCGGGAGCCGTGACCAATACGCCCGGGCTTGGAGCCGCCCAGGAAGCACTTAAACAAGCGTCTTCCGGACTCGCCGATACCGCGGTTCCGGATATCGGACTGGGATATGCCGTTGCCTATCCGTTCGGGGTTCTGGGCATTATTTCCACCATGTTCATCATCCGCAAAGTCAATCATATCGCCGTTCAAAGCGAGCTGGCGCAGTACAATCAGCACCTGCATCCCACCAATTCAATGCCGGGGCGTATGTCAATTAAAATTGAGAATGCTGAATTTTTTAACAGAACCGTTTTTGAAATCTCGTCAGAACTGCACTCCGACATGGTGATATCAAGGGTTCTGCACGATAACGAAGTCTTTACACCCGCTTCCGATACGGTGCTTAAAGAGAATGACATCATACTGGTAGTAGCTCAAAAGGGGTTGCTGAAGGATATTGCAAAAAAGCTCGGAAGTGTCAGTGATATGGACCTGTCGGGTAAAACCGGTCGGTTGGAATCCAGACAGGTTCTTGTTACAAACCGTTCTGCAATAGGAAAAGATCTCGGCGCGCTGAAACTGCGAACACGTTATAACATTAATATTACACGCATCTACCGATCCGGAATTGAGTTTATTGCATCACCCCATCTTAAACTTCAGATGGGAGATAAGCTCACCGTAGTGGGCGATAAAACCGCCATTGACAACGTTGCACAACAGCTTGGCAATTCAATAAAACGACTCGATGAGCCCAATATCATTCCAATATTTCTCGGGATTTTACTTGGTGTAATCTTAGGCAGCATCCCATTCCTGATACCGGGTATTCCAAATCCTATACGCCTCGGACTTGCAGGCGGTCCGCTGATTATTGCCATCCTGTTAAGCAAATACGGACATCGGTTTTCGCTGATATCATACACTACACCAAGCGCAGGGCTCATGCTTCGCGAACTCGGCATTGTGCTGTTTCTGGCGAGTGTTGGCATCAGCGCCGGCGAAAAATTCATTCCTACACTCATCTCGGGCGACGGGTTTATCTGGATGGGATATGGCGCCATTATTACGCTTGTGCCTATTTTAATCGTGGGATTCTTTGCACGCAATGTCATGAAGTTGAATTATCTTGAAGTGTGCGGACTGATTTCAGGCAGCATGACCGACCCTCCGGCACTTGCGTATGCCAATAGCATTGCACAATCGGAAGCTCCCGCTGTTGCTTACGCAACCGTTTATCCGCTGGTGATGTTTCTCAGAATACTTCTTCCACAACTTATAATATTGCTGTTCATCTAGGCAATCAGGAGGCCGCGTTGCCGCAATGAATACGCTGGCTTTGGTTGAAGCGCGCCAAAATGCTATATTTGTATTATCGAAAATACGGTACATGAAACATATACTTACCATAATACAATTCTTTGCCCTGATATTTTTTGTTCAGTTTGCGGAAGGTCAGAAAACTGAATTTCTTAAAGTACAATCGGAAGCGGCCTATCCGTTCATGCTGTATTTGCCTTCTGACAGTATCATGAAATGCCATCCTCCACTGATTATTTTTCTTCACGGACGCAGTTTATCGGGAACGGATTTAAACATGGTAAAGCGATATGGACCGCTTGATGCCATTGAAAGAGGCAGAACCATCAATGCTGTTGTGGCAGCACCTCAGGTAAAAAAGAGTCAGAGTTGGGAACCGGAAAAAGTAATTACCGTGCTGGATTATTTAAAGCGCAAATACACCATTGATACAAGCAGAGTGTATGTGATAGGTATGAGTCTTGGCGGTTACGGAACCTTCGATGTTGTCGGAGCATATCCTGATAAAGTTGCTGCAGCTGTTGCGTTATGTGGCGGTGGCCGGACAAAGGATGCGTGCAACATTACACGAACAAATCTTTGGATACAGCACGGAAAAAGGGACAGGGCTGTAAACTACAGTGAATCGGTAAAAATGTACAATGCAATCATTGCATGTAATCCGAAGGCCAATTGTTTTCTAACGCTTTACCCGACACTCGGACACGGTGATTTGGCGCATGAATTTATGAAGGATACGTTGTATAACTGGCTGTACAAATTCCGTCTTCAACAAAAAAGCCCTGCTGACACAGGAATGGCAGACAGTCTTAAAAAAATCATCATTCAGGATAAAGATACGGCTGCCATTGAAAAAAAACCTGAGCTAAATGCCGACAAGAAGCCCGACAATAAAAAGCCCGACAACAAAAAACCTGATGGTGATAAAAAATATTATACGATTAAGAAGGGCGATACACTTTATGCCATTGCACTGCGGAATAAAACTACAGTGAAAAATTTGTGTAAGTTAAACGGCATCAAAGAAGACGCTGTGCTGCATATCGGTCAGCGGATATTAATAAAAGAATAGTCTTTGCCGTCCTCGTTTAGCGCCTTGATTTCCTATTTCACAATCACTTTTATCGGGAAATCCTGACCTTTGATATAACCGGTAGGATATTGAACTTCTCCCCGGTATTGCATGGTCAGCTCAGGAACCTGATCTTCTATCCAGGCCTTAAGTTCGGTAACGGTAATCATGCCATCCCGTTTCCCGCCGTCGGCATTTCCCGACAGCCCATCAATAATTGAATAGGTGAAAACGCCATGACCGAGGTCTTTAAATTCAGCAGCATACTGCTGTGTGCCGCTGGCAGCAAGTACTACAACGCCGGCACTGCGTGCCAGTTGTGCCATCGCTTTTTCTTCAGCAGCACCGCGCATAGCTACCTGATCGATAGCACCTCCACTCTGGCAGGCATCAAGGAGTACGAGCTGTTTTTGTGCTTTGATATTTACCAGAAGATCCATTAGTTCATTTGAAGAAATTGCATTTAATTTCAGCATTTGATTGTCACCATAAATCTGGGTTACATTATACGGCACAAGAAAAAAATCGCTTTTTGCTTCTACTGATTCTTCGCTCATTACACCATGCCCGGCAAAATAAAAGATTAATACATCTTCCTGATTCGCTTGAGCAGCCAATTGATTCATGGCATTAAGAATGTTTTCTTTTGTAGCGTCGTTATCCCGAATATTTTTTATTACGGTGGAAGTGAAAATTTTATCTGAATTGGCAGAAATAGCTTCAGCAAAAGCATCTGCATCAGTAACTGCATAATTAAGATTGTATTTTGAATTTTTATATTGATTTATTCCGATGGTGATAACATAGAGGGAAGATCCAAGTTTGCCTTCGTCGCTGTAAATATTGATTTTATCAGGTATAGCTTCCGTTCTTTCAGTATTGAATGCTGTTGCTTTTATTTCATTCTGACCGGGCAGTAAGGAAAGTGTATAAGTCAGAATTCTCTTATCACCGGCAAGGGCCACCGGTTTAAATCCGCGTGCGCTGCCTTCAATAAGTTTACCATTCTGGTAACAGCGCACTTCATCAATGCCACCGCCTCTGTCGGTAACTTCAACGGTAATTGTAATTTCTGCTGAACTAAAAGAGGCGTTATCCAGGGGTGATATTATTTTAACCACCGGCGGAAGTTTAATGTTTGAAAAATCGACTTCCGGCTTTTCAAATTTTTCGCCGCTCAGCAAGCGCGACAGCAAATTGGGTGTATAATATTTCTCAAAAAAAGCATCCATCGGAATTACTTCCAACTCCAATGTAAGATAAAGCTCTTCCATGCCACTTTTACTGCCGTCGAACCTTCCGTCGGGACTCAAAGCAATCCAGTTTGCCGAATCCAGCATAAGCAGTGTTACAACTTCAGTGCCTGTCGAAATATCCCAGAATTTCAATTTACTGTCGCCCGAAGCGCTTAATATCAGGTCTCCCTTTGGGTTGAATACTGCAGAGAGTACAGGCCCTTCATGTCCGGAAAACGTTTTAACAAGGTTTCCTGTAGAAACCTCCCACAGTTTAACTGTTTTATCTCCGCTTGCGGTCAGTATATGTTTACAGTCCGAACTAAAAACGGTAGATAAAATCCATTCGGTATGACCGTTTAATTGATGAAGTTTTTTTCCGGTAGCGGTTTCCCATATAATTATACTGTTGTCGAAACCGGTTGTGACAATATATTTCCCGCCATTGGGATCATCAGGGCAAGGTGGGCTGAAAACGGCGGAATGTACTTCGGCGGTATGCCCCTGAAGTGTAAAGAGTTTTTTGCCCGTTGCTGCGTCCCATATCATGGCCGTGTGGTCAAGTCCTGCGGTGACGATGAGTTTTCCGTCATAGCTAAAAGCCGAAGTGTAAATACTGGAATGATGCCCTTTCAGCTTATTTATTATTTTACCTGTAGCGGCATCCCATATTGTTGCAAGGCTGTCTCTGCCTGAAGTGACAATAAATTTCCCGTCGTAGCTAAATTTTGCTGAAAGCAATGCGTCATTATTGTCAGAAAATCGAAGTAGTTCTTCACCACCCGATGTTTGCCATTTAATGGCGGATTTGTCGGCCGAAGCTGTAAGAACATATTTTCCTCCAGCAGGGTCATCTGCGCATTTAGGACTGAACTGAACGCTGAAAACGGCATCGGTGTGTGCTTTCAGGACGTGATACAATTTTCCGGAAGCGGTTTCCCATATTATAGCTGTGCTGTCTGCGCAGGCTGCAGCGAGGTATTTGCTGTCAGGACTGAACGTTGCAACGCGCAGCATGGGCATAATGTTGTAGCGACAATAAAGCAATCTTCCCGATTCGGCGTCGGTGAGTGTTAGTTTTTTATCAAAAGAAACGGTTGCAATATATTTTCCATCGGGGCTGTACGTAGCCGATATCAGCATACTTCCGCTTGCGGTCGGCTTTCCCAAATGATTTCCTGTTGCGGCATCCCAGATATCAAAGCTGTTATCAGCGGATATCAAAATATCCTTACCGTCGGGGCTGAATGCTATGTGCCTCGTTCGTTCTCCCACACCTTGGAAACGCTGCACGATTTTACAACTTGATGTCTCATAAAGTGTTGCAATATCATTAGAATTCAAGAAAAGCATGTACCGGCCGCCGGCCCGGTCATCGGGGCATTTCGGGCTAAAAATGATGGTTTCAATATAACCCGTAGTATCTTCAATCACATGTTCCATTTGACCGGTAGCCACATCAAACATCAGTGTTTTGTAGCTGGAATTTACGGTGATTATCTTTGTTCCATCAGGGCTAAAATTGGCAAATGCGGCTCCATACCATTCTTCACCAAGCATTATACTTGTATCTCCTGTTTCCGGATTCCATAAAATAGCAGGGCTTTCATTGGCTGTAGTTACGATGGTTTTGCCATCAGGACTGTATGAGGCACTTTCTATCGATTGGGAGAAACTCCCGATACTTCTGACAAGCTTTCCGGTAGACGTTTCCCAGACTTTTAGTGAATTATCTATACCCGCAGTAATGATGTGTTTTCCGTCGGGGCTGAAGTAATTAATCAGATAGAACGGCAGCATATTTTCTAGAGTATACAACTTTCTACCGGTCGTTACATCCCACAATATTGCAGTGCTGTCGCGACTTGCAGTAAGAATGTATTTACCATTGTCAGGGCTAAAAACGGCCGTTTCAATTTCGTCATGGTGTCCCCGCAACCGATGTAATACTGTTCCGGAAATAAAGTCCCAGAGCATGACGCTGCTATCAGAAATTACCGCCAGTAAATATCTTCCATCGGGACTGAAACAAATAGAATTTACATTGCCATTAACGTTAAGATTCTTCAATAGCTTACAGCTCGCGGCATCCCATATTTTTATGAAAGCATCGTTTGAACCGGTCGCAATATATCTTCCGTTGGGACTATATGCCATACTTCTGATAATATCGGTATGACCGATGGGAAGTATCAGTTCCGGTTTCTGGCTATAGGCTGTGAAGAGCGAAAAGTGAAGAGTGAAAAGTGACAGAAAAGAAATTTGTAGAAATTTAAAAAGTGGTTGAATTGTCATATTGCGTAATTGCTAAATTGTTATTCCCTGTTACTAATTCCCTGTTACTTTAATCGGGAAGTCCTGTCCTTTGCTGTATCCGGTGGGATATTGTGCTTCGCCTTTATATTTCTTTGTAAGTTCCGGAACATAATCTTCGAGGAATGCTTTCAGTTCAAAAACTGTAATTTTTTTGTCGCCGTTAGTGCCGTCGGCACTGCCTTTCAGTCCTTCTACAATAGAATACGTGAACACACCATGACCTAAAGATGCAAATTCTGTGGCATACTGATCCATACCTGCTGCTGCAAGGACCACTATTCCTGCGCTGCGGGCCAATTGCGCCATGGCTTTTTCTTCGGCCGCACCGCGTGATGCAAACATTTCTGTGGCACCACCGCTCTGACAGGCATCCAATATCACTAATTGTTTTTGCGCTTTAATGCTCACTAATAATTCATTTAATTCTTTCGAAGATATGCACTGCGGGCTCAGTTGCTCAGGGTCGGCATACATCTGAACCATATCTGTAAGAACGAGGAAATAATCATCTTTGGCAGTGCCGTTGCCTTCGGTCATTACACCATGACCGGCATAATAAAACACAAACACGTCTTGCGGAAGAATCTTGCTTTGCAGGTCTTTAAAGGCATTCAGAATGTCTGCTTTGGTCGCATCGTTATTCTTTATCATTTTTGTTTGCACCGACGAAAATATTTTATCGGCATTTTCCGTAATGGATGCAACAAATGCATCAGCATCAGGAACGGCATACTTTAAACTGTATTTTGAATTTTTGTACGTATTAATTCCCACGGCTAGTACGTATAAATTTGCTTCGGCTTTCACGCCATTGTATACCACATTTAAAATATCGGGAGTGGATTCTGTTCTCTCTGAGTTAAAGGCGGTTGCTTTAATTTCATTATTACCCGGAAGCAGATTAATCGTGTAATTATACGTTTTCTTTCCGGCAATATTGCTCACTTCTTTGAATCCGCGTGTGCTGCCTTCAATGAGTTTTCCATTCTGAAACAGCCGCACTTCGTCTATTCCGCCACCCTGATCGGTAACTTCAACAGTTATGGCAAACTGTTGCTGCTGTGATTCTATTTTGTTGCTTTGCGAAGATTTGCCATCTGAGACAATATGAACACGAGGAGGTCGCTTAACATTACCGAAACTCACACCGGAATTAGTAACATCCTCTCCTGCAAGAATTCGAGCACCCAATCCAGGCACATAGAATTTCTCAAAGAACTGCCCTGCCTGATAATATTGTGGTTCTTTATCCTGCCCCTGATTAACATGCCAGCCTATTAAGTTTTCTGCACCTTCTGAACAATCGAAAAAACCATCAGGCGACCACAATATCCAGCCCATGTTCTCGGGATAAATGAAAAGCTTGAATAGCAACCTATCCATGACTTTGAAAATATTTGCAAAGCCGAACATGTCTGTTGTTTTATCAATCGTGATTAACAATTCACTATTTTTTCGCAGTACTTTAAACTGATATGATTTTTTTGGTTTTATGAAATTTGTGAATTCATTATCACTTGTAAATGTCACGCCATTCACACTTAGAATAATATCTCCTGCCATCAGTCCGCATTTTCGGGCAAGACCGGTATCAACAACACTCGCGACCCGGTTAAACACCCGTTTTTCCATGCTGTACCAACAAATTGTTCCGTCAGCCATTGCGGCAACAACGGTTTTATCATCATCAGAGATATTAATCAGATGAGCAGATGCCGGAATGTCTTCAGTCCACAATTTATGACCAGCCGTATCAGTACAATAAATATCCCACGATGCGGCAAATACAATTTTTTTTGCATCTTTTGAAATATCAGTCGCATAACATTCCTCATCTGAACCTAAAAATCTATTGCTTCCTTTATTAATAAATGTTTCTGTAGATCCCCTCCAGTTATTGATTGAAACGCCCTTATAATTATCCGTAAAAGAAGACCCTTCTGAAAAAGGCTTGACACTAAGCAGGCGGTCGTTTACAGAATATGTAATGGGCAATTTGCCCTCAGGTGTAATTCCTATAACAGAACCATTCGCATTTATTTTCAGGCATGATTTATCCTTAACGTTGTAATTATTGAATATGAGAGATTTTACAAATATTTTATTGCCGTCAAGAGTCATCCGGCCAAATTCGGATTGCATGGTACTAAATATAAAAGAATTATCGGGCAGCGGTTCAATATCCATCAGATGTTGCTTGCCCGTCGGATAATCCTTATACAGGCCTTTTCCTTTACCCTTATTCGGCCATATCCGGATGTGTTTCAATTCCTGACCATCTACATTTTTTCGGTAAGAAAAGCCCGAGATGAGGTATTGACCATCATGAGAAAATGACACAACTCTCAGGCAATTCGTATCTTCTGACGCACCAGAAATATCGGGTTCGTAAAGCAATTCGCCCGTATGCGGATTATACACTTGAATTTTTGGTGAGTCATCAAAGCCAATGGCCAGTAAGTTTCCATCGGGGGAATATGCCAAGGAAAAAGGTTTGTAACCGGCTATTTTATTGGCGCCAAACTGCAAATCAAAATTAGCATCATAGATTCTTACAGACCCATCCCAGGTTGCAACAGCGAAATTTCCCGCTTTGTCAATTGCAATTTTGTATGTTGAGCCATAATTATATCCAATTGTTTTCACCGTTGTCCATGTGGCTGTTTCAAATATTCTGACTCCATAACCTCCTCCCAGACCGGAAAACAAATATTTTCCGTCGGGCGAAAAACGCAATTCACAAATAGAACCGGGCAGATTTTTAATACGGGAAAGCATTGTCCCGCTTTCGGCATCATACAAATAAATTACGTGAGATTTATCAATAAAGTCATGAGTATTGCCGCCGAGTGCAACAATTTTTCCATCGGGAGAAAGCGCTCCGGCATAGAGCATACCCTCAATTCCTGAACCTATGGGTATATGATACGTCCGGATTAAGGTCCCCGTTTGAATATCCCAAAGCTTCGCTGTTTTATCCGTACTTACGGTAAGCATAACTTTCGCGGCTTCATCAGTGCTTATCTTCCTGATTCTGGCAGTATGCACGTCCATGTTAAGTGTTAGTATCGGATTGACAGGCTGTGCATACAAATTCTGAGCACAGCAAAAAACGAACACTGTTAAACAGAACGCAGAAAGCCGGTTCTTCAATTTATTCATGAGTTTAAGTGTAAGTAATTACTCATTTTAATTGACTTTATTTTTCCACACTCGTCAGGTTAATTTTCAGTTCGGCATGTTCAGGTACTTCTTTGAACGCCCGCCGACCTGTTTTATTAATCGCGGCAATGTCATCGGTAATCAGATTGAAACCGCTTACAATCTTTGTTTGCAGGGGTCCGAATGGCTCCGATTGTGCAAATATTTGTAAAACCTCAGCCCCGAAAGGCTCACCGCACTCAAAGGTTTTAGGAAGCGTATAATTTTGATTAATCATTTCATCGGTGATTTTCATATTGTCAAGCAGCAAAAAATTATCACCTGTAGAAGTATAATCCACAATCCGTACATAGCAACTTTTGTTTGCTTTTACGGTAATCTGCATACGCTCGCCATTTTTAAAAACCAGATTTTTATTCCCTTTGTTTGTCCACATGTTCACCACAAGATTACCATTATCCTGAATGCCTTGCTGCATCTGGTCCTGGCTGATAACGGCATTATCAAAATTGTCGGGTTTCCAGTTCAATTTATCAGCAGTCAGAACGCTTTGAGGCAACAAAGCTTCGGCAGCACCTATAATATTTCCGTATGAATCCTTCAAAATACAATTCACTTTCAAATTATTTCCGGCCTCCCAGTAAGTCCCTCCCACACTGTAATTTTTTTCATCCAGAATAAATGCAGTACTCACGGTATAGCCCGCTACCAAAGGAAGTTTGAGTTCAAGTGATGAAGTGAGCTTTGCTGAAAACGAACTCGTGATGCCTTTATCACTAAATGTAAAGTTCACAATATTTACTTTTGATTCAAGTTTTCCTGCCTGCGCTTTAATACAGGCGGCAATAAATGTCGCCAGGTCTTCAACAGACGAAACGCCCGATTGCTGCAAAGAGGCAATGCCGTCTTGCACCGTTTTACGGAATGCCGGAATCTCATCATTCATTGCTGTCGGTTTCAGCGCAGCAACTATTATTTCAGCATCTTCAGCCTGAGCAAGCAATGGTATACATTCCAAATAAAAATTTAAAGCACCTTGCTTATCGGAATTAGTCAGCGCAAGCTTCGCCGATGAAATTTTACTCTGAACAGATTGTTTTTTTATTTCTGAAAGCTTCGAATAATAATTTCCAATGTCATTCTTATCTGCATAACAAAACAAGTGAGTGATTCTGTTCTTTTCATCAAAATATACTGCCGTATGAATCAATGAAACATCAAGTCCGTTAAAAACATTCGTACGACTATTCGTTCCTGATGCATTGAATTGGTTAATCAATCTGGCAATTTGTTCATTTATCAGATTTACAGCAGCATCTTTCAATCGTGCGGTTAATTGCGAATTGTCTGTACCGGATGATGATTTTTCAGACTGATATGCCATGACGTATTCAGCCTCCGGATATGCAGTAAGCCGATTCGAATAATCAACCCAGGAAGGCTTCAATACAATCTCATAGTTAAGATTAGCCAACTCAGAGCGTTCTGTAATATTTGAAATATTGAAAGTGAAATTTTCAAACGGCAGGCTTGTACCACCCGCAACCTCTGAATAGCGATTAGGAACCATTTCGGCATTCATTATTTTCAGTTCTTCGCAGTTGGCCGACAAGGTATAGCGGGCAGTTATGAAGTAATCGGGTTGTTCATTGTTTAATAAATCTTCGTAGAAGCGATTTTCGTCGGCAAGTTTGTTCGGGGGTGTAAAATACGCGAGCATCAAACCGTTTAAAGCGTTATCCGCACCCTGAGGAAATAGAATATTATACGGAAGTCTGTTCTCGCTGATTTCAGATTTTAAATCATGTGCAAAAATTTTCGAAAGCTCCACGCCCAGATAGGTCTTAATGGTATCAGTAAAGCCGGAATTAAAATAGAAAAATGTAATTGCAATTTTACTGTCTTGTTTTAACTTCGATTTTTTTATCGTTTTGGCTACCTCACCTGCGAATTTTTCAACCCCTTTGTTGACGGTTTTTGCGCTTTGAGCGGAAACAGTGAAGAGTGAAAAGTGAAAAGTGAAGAGTGAAAAAATAAATATGTATTTCAGGCGTCTTTTCATAGGGATTTTAACTGAGTTATACAAATACTCAAGAATTAAGGATTTTCTCCAAATTAGAGCACTAATTTCAAAGTAAATATACGTAATTTAGAATTCAATAATATGTTAATTTCACTTTCATTTCAATTCAACTCATGCAGAGAAATTTCCCTGATGCAATACAAAAAGCGCCAATACTGCGCATTTAATTCAATGACATGACTCTCATCATTTTGTTAATTATTTTTAATATTTTAAACCCAGAACCGTTTTTTTTCTATTTTTGAGATGTCACATATATTATAATACTTGCATTATTGCGGCCTGTCTGTTATAATAACTTTCAAATTAATTGTATTTTTTATTAACCCAAAATACACCAACCATGAATCGAATTTTCAGGAACATTGCCCTGGCAAGTTTTGCCTTTCTCGTTACTGTTTCGGTAACGGCACAGGATAATTCAAAGGACAAAACAGCAGGTAAAGGCGTTAAAACGCCCACAGACAGCGTTGTAAAACCCCAGGCTGCTACCGGAAAAGGAAAAGATGTTGATGTGCAGCAGGTAGTTAAAGAAGGAAAACCGGTGGTTACCGGAAACGACACGAACAGCATCAACTGGAAAGAACAATATATTGAATCTAAAGGATATTCAGTAATGGACAAAACGCGCTATCCGTTAGAAGGACAGGCAGAGCTTATGGCATACCGCGGCGCCGTTGCCGATTGCTGGCGTAATTTGGGTGCCATTATTCAAGGCGTGCGTGTAGTGGGCGAAACCACCGTTGAAAATTATATTACTACCAGCGATTATGTATATACCCGCATCGACGCCTTTATCAAAAATGCTGAAATGGTCGGCGACTATAAAGTAAAGGGAAATATGGTAGAAGTGGTGATGCGCATTCCACTTTCAAGACAGAACGGTAAGCAAGGTCTTACGGATGTTATCTATGACGCCAACGGAAAAACATTTGATACAAAAACTTCTCCTGCTACAACTCCGGTAACAGATAAAAAGACTGCCAAATCAGGCACAACAGTCGACCCATCATTGCTTCCTGTGGTTGTTGACGACCAGGGAAATGTTGTTTTCGACTACAGCAAATACTATGACCCGTCCACAGGTAAAATTCCGCAGTATATTGAAGTTACCAAAGAGGTAGCCGACATTTTGGGCGCAGGATCAGATGTTACCAATGTTATTAACGGCGTGCAGGATGCCGCCACCGGTCAGATTAAGATCAAGGCCGGACAGAATGATAAAATAGACAAATGGGCAAACATCATTGGCAAAATTCTTAAGATAGGCAGCACAATCATTGCATTTTTAGAATACTGTACAAAATGAAAAAAATACTAATATTTATTACAATACTGTTCATTTTTCCGCAAGCGTTTACGCAGAATATTTCCAACGTGCACGTAAAAGGCGTTGGGTTAACGCGTGACGAGGCATTGCAGGATGCACTCAGAGCCGCGGTTTCACAAGCTTCGGGCGTAGTACTCGCAAGTTTCACTCAGGTCGAAAATTTTGTTACGCTCAAAGATGCTATCAATACGCATACAGAAGGTGTTGTAACGAAATACACTATAACCAAGGAAACCCCACTCAGTAAAACCTATGAGATTGAGATCGACGCAGAAGTGAGTCAGGATGCCATAAAGCAGAATGCGCTTGCATTGGAATCACTCGTTGGCGGAATCCGTTTTCTGGTAATTTATGATGCACGTAAGTTTTCGGAAGACAAGCAAGTGTTTCTCAAATTTGCCGTTGACCGTATGAACGAATACCTCATCAGCAAAAAATACCGGTATATCGAAACCGACCGCTTTGAAAACCTCAAAGATGCCGCAGTCAAAGTTTTGGGAGCCGACACATCCACGGCTTCTTTCGTTCAGAAACTCGGCTTGTACTCCGATGCCCAATTCATCATGTACATCTCCGACCTCAGTATACGCAAGGCCGGTAATGGTTCAACTAAGGTTACAATAGAAGCGAAAGCATATGATAACTGCGTATCCGAAGGTTTGGGTACCGTGGTAATGGAAGGCGATTTCTCGGCAATTCCCGATTATAATGATGCCTGTAAATACAGTGTGCGCACAGCCGTTACCAATGGCTTCGACCGTTTGCTGATGTTCTTTTTTACAAGTATCGGGAACTGGTCTAACAACGGTGCGCCTTATCAGCTGCGATTTTTCGAAACAGGAACTTATCGTGATTTTATTGAATTGAAAAATAAACTGAAAGCTGATTCCGATTTTGGCGGATCCATTGAAATTGTGAACATGCCGGGATATACCAGCCTGAATTGCAAATACAAAAAACTACCCGATGCCATGGCAGAAAAAGTACTCATGTCGGCCGATGAAATTCCTGCGCTTAAAGAAAAAAGATTGGATGTGAAGTTGCTTTATCAGCGGCAAATATCCTTTGCACCTACAAACGTGAAGGTGCCTGAAGCTATTGAAGCGGGCGAAGCAAAGGCCGGAAGCGGAAAACAGTGAGCAATGCCTGCCCGCCTTTTGCGGGAACCGTTAACAGTGAACAGTGAGGAGTGGGCGATAAGGATTAAGCTGTACACGAAATTATTGGATTTTTTAATTTGTAAATTTATTTGAAATGAGAAAAATACAACTGAGCGTAATCGTCGTTTTGTTATCATTCGTTTGTGTCTTTGGGCAAAAAAAAGGATACTGGGCCGAGAGCAATGCAAGCAATACCCTTGATGCTTCAAAAAAGTACAGCGTAGCAGTGCTTCCTGTTGTAGTTACCGATGCTGAATTATCGGCCGACGCAACCCTTGCAGAGCAGGCGAATAATACCATTATTTTGAAACTTGCAGACATTTGGAAATTCAATGTCATCAATAAAGAATTGATGTTGGGTGCGGTGAATACCTATCGTTTTGGATCGGGTCCGGTAAATGCCTCCAACTATCCCGACATCTGCAAAGCAACCGGTGCTCGATTGCTGGTATACTGCGAGCTTTCGCGGAATAAAACCATCATCAAAAAGAAAGAGGTCACCACCGTCATTGCATGGATACAGGTATTTGATGCCAACGCTGATTTTTCTTCGGTATACAGCAGTCGAGCTCGCTCAATTAAATCAATGACTATTACGGAAGAAGTTGACGGTGCCATCGGAAAAGCCTTAGAAGCGCTGGTTCTGAAGATGAAATAATTGAATTGTCCGGCAATTTCAAACTGGCAAAGAATCACACGTAGTCTTTCCTCAGATATAACTTTGCGCAGGCACGCGCATCAGAAAGTGCGTCGTGGTGGTTGAGTTCTATGCCAAGCCTTGCGCAACAGGCGTTCAACTTAGCCGGTTCGAAGCCTTTAGCCCTGTAGATTTTAAGAGTGCAATCCCAGCGTTCGGTCAACAATAGTTTATCGTAATCCATACCGTAATGTTCCATGGTTCGCATCAGCACACTGCGGTCAAACGATTCGTTGTGTGCAACGACCGTTACTCCCTGCAGACGTCGTGCAATGTAAGGAAAAAGCTCCGGGAAATCGGGTGCATTCAGTGTATGCCGGGCGGTGATGCCGTGCACTTCGGTATTTCGCCAGGAATAATAATTGTCGGGAGGCTTGATAAGTGAGTAATATTCATCCACGATTTTTCCGTTCCGAACCGACACAATTCCAACAGCACACGCACTGTGGCGCTGTCCGGTGGCGGTTTCGAAATCTATGGCGGCAAAATTCATGATAATCGTTTCTCGGCTGCCTTTCAGAGTAGAGCAGTCCTGCAAATGTAGAAAATTAGGTGCACCGCATTGAAAATTGCAATAAAATAATCTCACTTACAACACCAGTCGGCATCATAATGTCGTAGTGCAGGAACTGCGTAAAAATATTGCGGTGTGGTAGTATTAATGATAATATTTTAACAAAAAAGCCCCATAAACAGGGGCTTTCAGAAGGATAATCGTTCCCGGAGCTTAGAGATAGCAATCGCTATTTGTATCGGCGTTAGCAATGTGATTTATCAATACAGTAAAAAAAAATTGAAAAACGCATTACGAAATAAAATAGACCGACATAATAATAAGCGAATACGCACTGAGAAGTCAAACACACAACTAATAACTTTAAAATATAACATCATGAAAACATTACTGAAGTCCGAAGAATTCCCGACCATAATGGCGGTATTATTCATGACCATAATGGTTCTGGCAGGCATACTTCTACCCTGTCTTTAATCAAACGCCCGGCAGGAAAGACCTGTCGGGTGCGAATCAATTTATAACACAGTTAAAAACTTTCCACAATGAAGACAACAATGACAAAAGCAGCAATAGGCGTGGCAATCTGCCTGTCTGTTCTGCGCGGCTTCGCCCTGCCGCTCACCAATTCGGGCATCAAAATTGGATGGCCAATTGAAAGACCAACCCCAACAGTCGTGAACGGCGCATCGTATGATTACGTCTATCCGATGTCTGTTCTGAACGGTTTGCCAGCGAGCAAAGTCTTTCCAAAAAGTTTTGAGTCTGCATCTTGGTCTATCGGTGAAGGCGTCACAGGGTATCCGGGAAATCCGCTTCAGAGCAAATGGGCTACTGATTACTTTGTTTCTTACCGTAATCCTGCGACGCCGGTCGTTTGTATTGACATGGAGGAACATTTTTTCATAGCCCAATTCTATGAAGGGGCACCTTCTCAATACGGCGCCATGGTGCTGGGAATGAATGGATACTGGTACAATGTCTATAGCACTTTCTGCGGAATAATCTCCTCACAGGAATTCAAATGTTACGGACTTCCTGTGAGCGATACGCAAAAGGAAAAAGCCGACGGCATCACCTATTACACCATCAAAGTACAGACAGATCCGTGTTATGGCAGTAAGATTCTAACACTCTATGCTTTCACAAGTGTTATTCCACCGTCAATGAAGGGCATGGTCTTCCCTATCGGTTCATGCGACGGAGTCTCTATTTTTGAAGGTGGCTGAAATTTGGTTGGAGTTGGGATCGCGCCCGGCGCGGTCCTCCTTTTCAAAATACATTATTAATCCAAAAACAAAAGCCTTATGAAAAAGTTAAAAATGATTTTAGTAATAACCATTCTTGGTTTAAGCATTATACCATTTGGTAATAGCAATGCAAATACAGTAACAGGATGCTCTTACAAATTTGTTATGGCTCCATACAGGCCTCTCACCCAATGCCTGAAACCAGTAGGCCCGAGATTCAGCGGTGGATATCTGGTGTATGGAGGTTTTGAGGTGCTCTTTACTGATTCTGAGTACAAATGCTATTACTTTGAAGCTTCGGGTGAAATCATGCTGCATGGCTGTACACTCTGCAGAAAAACATATATCTCTCAGTCATTTCAGGATATAAAAGGGAACCTGTACACGATGTTCTCAAATGCCGAATGTCCGCTGTCACCTACCGGTTATCATGATGGGCGTAGCATGAGCGAGGTTTATCCTTGTGTTTGCAATCCAGATATTTATGTACACTAAAATGGAGGAACTTAAAATGAAACGTTTGATGTTATATCTGATGATTATTCTTAACTGTGTTGCCTGCAAAGGGAACGTTATAAAGGATTCGCCTTATTCCAGTCAGCGCGATGGCCTGAAAGATCTGCCACAAGCATCATCGGCAGACGCCACTTCCAAATATCCGCAACCGGTTTCTTTTGCCAAGAAAGGTCGCTTCTGTTTGCTTTTATTTGGTGATACTCATAATGAAGAGGCTCGAAATGCTGATATCTCACTATCTACTGCTATTGATAAAAATACCACAGACTACTTTTTTGTCGATCTTTCAAAATGGAGTGAAGATGCGCTGACACGGTTTCAGACAGACTTTGGAGCATTACAGTGCATTTATCTCCTGTCCGCTTCAGGTAATTTACTCCTGAACATTTCCCTTGATGAAAAACTTGCTGTGGACACTGCTTTGAAGAGCATTGACAGGATGACCACGCTTTACGTGAAAAATGGCATCGACCCTGCTTCATTTAAAAAGTACTCTCGTCCGGTGGTCCATAAAGGCGCAAAGGACAACTTCTTTAAGGTTGGTACATTTGGAAATATCATTGTCCCGGCTGATTTTGTTGTTCCAGGAAAAGTGTCCGTGCTGATATTTAGTAATCCCGGCTGCCCGCCATGCGTGGCTTTAAAAGAGGCCTTGCTGACAGATAATACCATCGATCCGGCAAAATGCGATTTCTATTATGTAGACCTTTCGGCGGATGCCAACCTGAACCAGCATACGTGGGATGCAACTAAAGTGACTCCCGAGATGAAAGTATACGCAATGGAAGGTACCATAATATTTCCAACGGTCTGGATAATTTCATCTTCCGGAAGTGTTTGCAGTGTTGTGAATGGGAACACTATAGGCGATATTACACTGCTAGACTATATCAGGCAATCGGTGACCCGCCTTTCCGGCAACAATCCGGAGATTATAGATAAGCCACACCCGGATCCCGTTTTGGAAGGCGAATTGTTATCAGCTAACAAGCTAGTGGTATCAGAAACGAAGCCTGAACCAAGTGCCGCTATCCTTTCACTCGCGAAGATCAACATTGTTTCTGGAAAGATAATTTTGTTTTATAGTATTCAAAATACACCCTGCAATCACAAAGTAGAGATTACCATCACTAAAGAAAAAGGGAACGTTCTTATCATGCATGAATCTGTGGATATAAAATTCAAAACCGGCGATAGGGTTCCTTTTGAATATGCTTTGAAGAAAGCCGTCGTGCTAAAAAAGAGAACAAACTACCTAATCAGCATCTGCATCACCTCAGGTAACGAGACGATATTCAAAGTCACTGAAAAAGCGTTCTCAACAAATCAATATAACAACGCAATTATTAACTTCTAAATAAGAAAGGAGTCTGTCATGACATCAAACGCAAATTTTTTGAAATTACTGCTTCTGACAGCGCTATTTCTTGCACTGTTCACAGTAATTGGATCGGCACAAAAAGCCGAGACTCCGCTCGTATTCGGGGCATTCGCTTATGTGAATAATGGCGGCGCCTACGCAGGCTGGTCGGTTCAGGCACCATATAAGCAGTTTACCTGCAAACACTGCCATAAAACCATAACAACACAACTATTCAGCAAAGCTGACGGCAGCTCAGTGGAACTTATATGTTCAGATGCCTGTCAAGCTAATTCGGGTGGTCACCACGAACCATCCAATAAGGTCGCTGACCTTGGTGGAAAGCAGAACAATGCCGGAACCAACCAAACCGGAGCAGAAAAGCCGTTGCCGCAGGATCAGAGGACTGAAAAGCCGATAGAAAACCCGGTTATTCCAAGCGATGTTCCCGAGACAGAAAATGAAACGACCGTATCTGATTCGACCGGTGTAAACATTCCGTTGCCAATGATCGATTCAATCCTGATCGACAGTTACCTCACGGTATTTTATACCTTGCCTTCAGGCGGAAATCTTTCACGCTACAATCTGATTGTAGAAATCACTAATCCACGAAAATCACAGCTATTATTAAATGAAACCTTCAGTTTAACTGTTTCTCCCGTCCTAAGTTACTGCGTAATCATTCCCGCAGAGGGCTCATTCAGCAAGATAAAAGAGGGCTTCGAAATTACGATAACCTTGACAGATGCTGACGGAAAAACACTTAAAACAGTGATCGCGAGCCTGAAGTCAGGGAAAAAAGGATTTTTTGCATTGTTCTGATCGACTTGAAATGAAATTTTGTTGTTGTTGTGTGTGTGTAAAATGGCCGGTGGCAGACCACGGACCAGAGAGCAAGGCCTTCGGGCCTTTGCTCTTTTGGAATAAGGTGATCAAGTTCTGCAAAAAAGCCAGCATTAGGTTAGTGTAATGTTAAAAATTTACAGGACTAAAAATATTCACATTAAATGCAAAACACATATATTTACGGAATGATATTAATTTAATTACGTGCGAATAACCTATAACCTTATGAAAACAAATAAGTATTTACGCATTCTCCTTCTTGGCATGGTTCTATTTGGGATTTCTATAAACTCAAAAGCACAGAATGACAATCAGGCCAACATTAGAATACTCCGTGATTCTTTAGCTGTTGCAAAAGAAGACACGAATATGGTTCTTCTGGTAATGACCTTATACGAAATGCAAGGCGGCTTTAATAGTGCGAATGAAGTTAAAACATATCTGGAAAAAGCTCTGCTTATTTCGCAGCAGCAAAACTATTTGAAGGGTCTAGCTTTCATTAACGAGAACTTAGGAGATTTCAATACGTATCTTAAAATGAAAGGTGTTGCTACGGGGTATTTTCTCGATGCCAAACAATTCTTTTTTGTTTATCTTAACTTAAGGATTCAGCAGAAAGATAGTTTCAGAATTGCTGCTAATTATACTAATCTGGCCAGGATATATACAAAGCTTGATATGCCGGACTCTGCTAAAATATTTCTTGAAAAAGGAGTGAGCCAAATAATCGAAACAAAGAAAGATTATGCATTCGCTGCTGAGTTTTATATGAAAATAGCGAATACTAACGGCATGTTGGGCAATTATTCTCAGGCGTTATCCTTTCATAATAAAGGTCTTAATCTTCTTTTAATAAATTCACCAGACTCTTTATCTATGATCAGCCAATTTTATCAATTTATTTCTTTTGATTTTCAATCAATGAATAAAATGGACAGTGCGCAATACTATAATAAATTGCGATTCGATGTTATTGAAAAGAGCCAAAAAGGGAATGATCCTCAACTGCTGATCACAAAAGGCCAGAATGCTTATAGCCTCCAACAATATAAAGAAGCGCTCTCATTATTCCAGAAAGCTCTCAATAATATTAATAAGGATGATTTTTTTCAAATTGCTTTATGTCACACTTACATTGGTAATACTCAACATGCCCCACTTTATGAGCGATTCAAAAATGGCGTCAACATCCCGAAAGCTCAGTTTGCATTAGCCGTATCTTCGTTTGAAACGGCCAATGACTTTTTTAGAAAGGCGCTGGAGAATTCAACAGACAGTTCCTCAATCAAACAATGTATATTCTATATCGCAGGGAATAAAATTGCAATCGGTGACATAGTAAAACTCTATCAAGATAGTTCGGCAACAAACAATTTTGAAGAAGCCGTCAGATTACTGAGAAGTGTAAATGATGGTCCGTCAAGAAGCAATATGAAATATTGCTACAAACAATTAGGGTTACTTTATGCCAGTTCTGACAGGCTTATGGCAATAAATATGTTTAAAAAGGCAATGGAGATTTGCCAGGAATTCTATGCAACAGATACAACGTGGAGAATACGCGCAAACTGGTCCCCTAGTTCCGCGTTAAGCTGACCCCCTTTT